>CAZIDQ010000141.1:0-7322 GCA_964538015.1 uncultured Marinosulfonomonas sp. | reverse complement strand
TGATCCAGACAGGCCTGATTGCAGGCGATACAGGGCGCGATTTCGGCGGCGCGGCCATCGGCGGCCTTATCGACGAAATGCGCATCCGCCAGAAAGGGGCGCGCCATCGACACCATATCGGCGCAGCCATCGGCCAGCACGCTTTCGGCCACGTCAGGCGTATTGATCCGGTTCGAGGTGATCACAGGAATCGTGACCTGCCCCATCAGCTTTTTCGTCACCCAGCTAAAGGCGCGGCGCGGGACGGACGTGGCGATGGTGGGAATCCGTGCCTCGTGCCAGCCAATGCCGGTGTTGATGATGGTGGCGCCCGCTTGTTCAACCCGCTTGGCCAGTTCCACCACCTCGTCCCAAGTGGAGCCATTCGGGATAAGGTCGATCATCGACAACCGGTAGATGACGATGAAATCATCCCCGACAGCGGCGCGGACCCGTTTCACCACCTCAAGCGGCAGGCGCATGCGGTTTTCATAGGAACCACCCCAGCGGTCGGTGCGTTTGTTGGTGTGGGTGACCAGAAACTGGTTCAGAAAATAGCCCTCGGACCCCATCACCTCGACCCCGTCATAACCGGCCTTGCGCGCGTTGGCGGCGGCTGTGGCGATGTCGGAAATCTGTTTTTCAATGCCTTCCTCATCCAGTTCCTTGGGCGGGAACGGCGAAATCGGGGATTTGACAGGCGAAGGGGCCACACATTCAGGGCTATAGGCATAGCGCCCCGCATGCAAAATCTGCATTGCAATCTTGCCACCGTTTTCATGCACGCGGTCGGTGATGATGCGGTGGTTGGCGATGTCTTCGTCACTGAACAACCCTGCGGCCCCCGGGAACACCCCGCCTTCGCGGTTCGGGGCCATGCCGCCGGTCACGATCAGGGCAACCCCGCCGCGTGCGCGTTCGGCGTAAAATTCGGCCACCCGCGACCAGTCTTTGGTTTCTTCCAGACCGGTGTGCATCGACCCCATCAAAACGCGGTTGCGCAAGGTGGTAAAGCCAAGGTCAAGCGGGGCCAGCAGGCGGGAATAGTCGGTCATGTAACGCGTCCTTTGATTGCCTAAACAGGCTGCACGGGAAATGGGGTCCTGTCACCCGAAACGCGACGTCACATGGTTTCGACGCAATGGCGGCGAAACGCCTTTTTCAGCATGTCCAACTCGGCGCGCAACAGATCAATCTCGCTGCGGATATCATCGTCCATCACATCACCGGCAAGGATCGCGAAACTGTTCAGGGTCGCCCCCGTGCGCCGGTCGGTGATTGCAAAGGTTTGAACCCCGTCCGACAGCGCCTTTAACGGCACAGGTACCTGAACCAGCCAACGCGTGGTTTTAACATCACCGGTCACTTTAACACCTTCAACCGGCGCCCCCAGATGGGTCACCTCGATATCGGGCTGATCGTCAATGCCGGTCAAAACTCCCTCCCAGACACCTTCGAACAGACGGGTTGCAGTCAGTGTTGGCTCGCTCATGGTTTGCCCCTCCTGTTTACAGTTCCGCACGCGGGCGGCGGCTGAAGGTGATGTCGCGCAGGATAATCTGATTCATTTGCGGACCTTCAAAGATCAGTTCGATCCAGATACGTTCGGCGCGCTTTTCATTCAATCTGGTATAGGCCAAATCAAATTCGACCATCACTTCGTCCTGATTTAACGGCAATTCGCGCACAATCTGTTCGGTGTTCGGGCCATGCTTGATGTTTAGCCGCGCAAAAATTTCCAGCGGTTTTTCCATCTCCACAATGGCATCCATCCGAAACAGGTGCTTTTTCTTTAACCCCTGAACCGCCGTATCGGGCAGATTTAACACCAGCGACAAATAGCTGCCGTCAAATTTGAACACATCCATCTTAAGGCCGAACGGTGCCAGATCGCGTTCGCGGGTATTGCGGATCTGGCGCAGGGTCAGTTCGCTGATCTTGCAATCGTGAAACACTGATGCCTCGCCGCCCAATTTGGCCTTGTTACGCACAGCAGCCATGCCATGCGGGGTCAGCGGGCCACGCCAGATTTCCGGCCGATAGGTCCAGTCGGAATTTGCCGGTGACTGAATAGCGTCCGATCCGATCATAGGCAGCATCAGGCGGCCATCAGCCACATGGGCAACAACGCGCAACGGACCCATCAGGGCGCGGGCGCGGGCGCGGGTGGCCCGCAACCCGGCAATTTCCATATCCGCAACGGCGTGTGCCAACCGGTTCCAACGGCGCAAGGCCCTGCGCTGGGCGATCCGCTCGATCAAGTTGTTAAACCGCTTCGCCATATCCTGTTGGGCCTTTTAAGCTGTGTTTCGGGCGCCAGTGTAACCCTATATCGGGTTTCTTTTAAACAACCGCTTTAGAAAAGGGATGCCTGACTTGGCTCTTTCTGTATTCGGGGCTGCGTTTGTTACATTTTCCGCCCTGATCCGACTGGTAAATCCTTGTAGCACATCAAAACCGGCTTTGGGCGGGATTGGCCGTTCCTTTAGCCCGAAAACCGAGGCCGAAATGATCCGCCCGTTTACATCAAACAATGCCCGCCAGTATTCATCGCCCGCACCAACCAGCGTATCGGAACTGCTGTCACGGGCGTGGATGTAGAACACCCCGTTCTTATCCAGTGTCTCGATCACTTCGATCGTATCGGCTTTGCCATCACGGCTAAGGGCGGTGCGCCCCGCGTCCGATGCGAAAAAAACCGCCAAGGTCTGCATCGAATCGGCAATCGGCGGGTTTGTGGATTTTTTGGACACCGTGGCGGTCAGTATCGCGGGAACCTTGGGCCTTGGTTTGCTACGCACATTCGCAATTGCCGCGCAACTGCCCAACAGAACAAAGGCGCTGCCGCCTTCGTCCCGCGTTTCGGTCGGATCAACGCAGAACCCTTTTGGCCCTGCAATCAACACATCCTTGTTGGCAACACGCATCTGTTTGGGCGCGGGCTGCGGCAGGGTGAACCCCAGCCGACCCACCCCTTGCGTACCGCTGCACGCCGTCAATACAGTTGCGGTAAGCAGTGCAAACCCGAAGTGCCGCAGCATCAAAGATCCATATAGATATGGCCTTCGGCCTTGGCGCCGGGATGGGTGACAGCCCCCAGACGAGTCGGGCCAACCTGCTGGGCGTATTTCCACAACGCGCCCGAGGAATAGATCGTCTTGCGCGGGCCACCCCATGCGTCCTTGCGTTTGGCCATTTCTGTGTCGTCAATGTTGACCGAGATTTCGCCCTTGATCGCGTCCAGCGTTATGATGTCGCCATCCTGCACCATTGCAATCGGACCGCCATGCGCAGCCTCGGGGCCGACGTGGCCCACACAAAACCCGCGGGTCGCGCCGGAAAAACGGCCGTCGGTGATCAGCGCCACCTTCTTGCCCATGCCCTGACCCGACAGCGCCGCCGTGGTCGCCAGCATTTCGCGCATGCCGGGGCCGCCTGCGGGGCCTTCATTGCGGATTACCAGAACTTCGCCTTCTTTGTACTCGCGCTTTTGCACCGCCTCGAACGCGTCTTCTTCGCATTCGAACACACGGGCGGGGCCGCTGAATACCTGTTGCTCGGCTTGCATACCGGCGACTTTTACAATCGCACCATCGGGGGCCAGATTGCCCTTCAGGCCAACCACACCGCCGGTTTGCGACAGCGGAGTTTCAACCGGATAGATCACCTTGCCATCGGCCTGACGGGTGACGATGTCGATTTCCTCGCCCATGCTACGACCAGTCGATGTCATACAATCGCGGTGGACCAGGCCAGCCTTGTCCAGTTCCTTCATGATCACCGGCACGCCGCCGACCTCGTACAGATCCTTGGCCACATACTGCCCGCCCGGTTTCAGATCGACGAAATAGGGGGTTTCGCGGAAGATGTCGCAAACATCGGTCAGGTCGAAATCAATCCCTGCCTCGAGCGCAATGGCGGGCAGGTGCAGACCGGCGTTGGTCGAGCCACCGGTGCAGGCCACCACACGCGCCGCATTGATCAGCGCCTCGCGGGTGACGATGTCACGCGCGCGGATATTTTTTTCAAGCAGGTTCATCACCGCCACGCCTGACGCCTCGGCATACTGGTCGCGGCTCTCGTAAGGGGCAGGGGCGCCGGCGGAATTGGGCAGGGCAAGGCCGATCGCCTCACTCACACAAGCCATGGTGTTGGCGGTGAACTGGCCGCCACAGGCACCGGCCGAGGGGCAAGCGACCGATTCCAGCAATTCCAGCTCAGCGTCGGTCATGTTGCCTGCCTGATGCTGGCCCACGGCCTCGAACACGTCCTGAACGGTCACATCGCGGCCATCCAGACGACCAGGCAGGATCGAGCCGCCATAGATGAACACGCTGGGCACGTTCAAACGCACCATTGCCATCATCATACCGGGTAGGGATTTGTCACAACCGGCCAGCCCCACCAGCGCGTCATAGCAATGGCCGCGCATGGTCAGTTCAACCGAATCCGCAATCGCCTCGCGGCTGGCAAGGGATGAACGCATGCCCTCGTGGCCCATGGCGATGCCGTCGGTCACGGTGATGGTGGTAAATTCGCGCGGCGTGCCTTCAGCGGCTTTCACACCCATCTTGACCACCTGCGCCTGACGGCTCAGGGCGATGTTACAGGGGGCGGCCTCGTTCCAGCAGGTGGCAACGCCGACCAGCGGCTGGTGGATTTCAGCCTCGCTCAGGCCCATCGCATAGAGATAAGAACGATGCGGCGCCCGTTCGGGCCCTTCGGTGACATGACGGCTGGGAAGGTTTGATTTGTCGAACTTGGTGTTTTTCATGATGGACCCCTGAATAAAGCTTGGAATTTGAATAGGGGATGGGGGCGGGTTCATCAAGTGGGGATCAAGACGGATGTAACAGCCATTGCGCGATATATTGACATATCCCGCAGCAGCCCTCTCTATCCCGAGGGGGCATATTCAGTAAGGGTCAACAGATGAGGCGTATTTTAATCTTAGCATTATCGACACTTGTGCTACTTTACGGCCTCTATCAGTGGAAATACCCGACCTATCGCTGGGTGCAAACCTTGACGATCACATTTGAAACGCCACAGGGCGATGTGGTTAGACAAAGCGAGACAGAGGTTTTATGGCAAGCACGGCCCCGGTTCTTTACTGATGGTCCCGACGCATTTGTTCAGTTGTCAGGCGGTGTAATTACTTTAGATGTGGGGGCTGACCTGCCTTTGTCTCTACTCGATTTCAGTGGGATCAGGTTAGCCTTTCAAACCTTTTTTGATACTCCATTGCCACCACTAAAATTTGGGGACCCGAACCCAAATGGAGATTTGGCCCAGATCTACAAACTGATGAATTACCGCAGCCAGACAAAAATAGTAAACCCAGAATATATACCATATCTAAATGTGTCATTTATGGTGAATGAACACCCGGAAGACACCCGGTCCTCGGGGCGACAAGCAAAAGTGACCGAGCTTCAGACCTTGCTGGGCGAAGGATATTCAGTGAAGCATATTTCTATGACAATAGACAGATGGGAGCGGGTTTTTGCTTTGATCGAGACCCTTGGAGGGCGGTCAATAATCCGCTCTATTGTGGGGGATTGAAACACCAAGGTTAAAATCGTTAAAGCAACGCCACTCGATCCGGCGCTTCGGTGATGGGGGTGGGTTCATCAAGCAGGGATGTTGGTAGTTATGTTTGCAATGGCTTGCTGGAACCATCTATGTGTTCCATTCGAACCGAGCTGGTCGGCTGAAGTTGCTATATTGTGATGGTCGTGGCGTATAAGCGGCTTGAAGATCATGTGTTCAAATGGCCCGCCATTTCCAACGGCATGATACGGCTGAACCATGCCCAATTCGAGGCGTTATTTACGGGCCTGGATCGGCGTAAGGTTCATGCGCTGGAGGCCCGTTCGCCAACTGCGGCAGAGTGAACCATACTGACGTTTACGCGGATATTTGCCGTTAAAAATTTGGCAATAATAGGGTATAACAAATGCCGCTGATCTTCCTGATGACATTGATGCCTTGAAAGAGCTTTTGCTCGCATCCGAAGGGCGCAATCTACGCAACCAGAAACGAATTGATCGTCTGGAAAAGCTGGTGGCGGAGAGGCAGGCCGCATGCTATATTGGCTAATTAGTTGTTATATAACGTATAATTTATTTGCAGAATAAATGGGACCACATATAATACCGCGCTGGGTATAAATTGCACAGCCTTCAGAACGTGAGTTTTATAAGACTTTTTCAAATATAGGTATAGTTTTTCGCTCTCACGACTCTAAACATGCCATTGTTGAGGACCGCAGAACTATCACGATCAGATATTTATACGATATCTTGAAGAAGCACTAAAACGATACCAAAAGTAGCTTTCCTACGGGTATACTGCCCATTTCAGCAGGCATATTATCTCGCTATCTCAATCAAATAGCTCGAATTTTTGGTCCATTTTATATGGAAAAAGCTCAGAATCCATGACCGTACTTTCATTTACGTAACTTTGAAAATGAACCGCACAATTAACCCCGTCGGACATTATGACGCCGTACTGAGCCGGAGCGGCAAAGCAATCTTGTTGTCCCGTGCGGCCTCGAAGATATGGCTCGACACTGTGTTGGTTTCCAGAAATTGTAGCACATGGATAGCCGCCCCAACTGCCTGCCGTCGTGATGTGGCAATGTCCGGCAAGAATTTGGATAATGTCAGCCCCGCTCGCGTGCAAAACTTTTAACAGCTTTTCGGGTTCCGCCAAACGGTAGGTGTCAACGGGCATTTGCAGGGCACAAGGATTGTGGTGCAGCAACACAATAACCTTCAGGCCGAGCGCCTTAGCTTCAGCCAAACGCTCTGCCGTCCAAGCAAGGCGCAGATCGCATAGGCCACTGCGCAATTCACCGGGGTCCGAACTGTCCAACATAAGGATGCGGTGCCCCTTAATATCGTCATAACCTGCCACAAAATTGTTTTCGTCGAGCATAGGGTTTTGGGCATGCTCCAAATAGATGTCTCGATTATCATGGTTGCCCAACAAAACCCGTTGCGGCAAATCGTTGCCTGCGCGAATTTCGTCAAACTGCTCATATGCGCCCACATCTGATTTCTCAGTCAGATCACCGGCAAAAACACATAAATCAGCGTCACCGTGCAACGTGTTAACCGACTGAATGGCGGCTTTAAAACGAGGGGCAGTGTCCAAGCCGCGCACGACTTCACCTTTCGGCATAAGGTGGATGTCGCTCATGACAATAAGTTTTAAAAGCTTGTCGGTATACGTGCTCATACTATTCGGCTTTCACATCATTTTTTTCAGTTAATCGCATCATATGACTTACTGAAATGGTTTCAACACTGAAACTACTCATTTTAGGGGGGGGG
>CAZIDQ010000140.1:0-7324 GCA_964538015.1 uncultured Marinosulfonomonas sp. | reverse complement strand
TCAGCGCCTTTTCGGCGGCGTCCCCGTCCAGAATATGGTCCAGAATTTCGATGGCTGCGGAGAGGCGGGCGGCTGGGGTCATGGTGTGCTTTCGGTAAGGTGATGGTGTAGGGTGGGCGGTTCCGTGGCTTGCCACGGGTTCGCCCACCGTTTGCAGCGTTAAAACAGCCCCGCTGCTTAATGGCAATGACGTTTCTGCGCGGGCCAACCCGTATTACTTGACCCCGCAATCACGGTAATCACTACCCAAACACTCCCGCGCCATTTCCTGCGCTTTGGTGATAGAAGCGGCGGTCATTTCCTTTGCCAGAAGATCACGGGCCTTGGCTGCATCAGCATACCCATTTGCCGTCGCAATATTGAACCACATATGTGCAATTGTATAATCATGAGTGACGCCTTGGCCATTTTTATACAGAATGCCAAGATTGATTTGCGCCGCTGCATGGCCCTGCTCTGCAAGCTGCTTGGTCTCGCCAAAGTCCGGTGTCTCCATACCCTGCTATGTTTACACCCTAGCCCGATCAGATATCCGCAACAAAACGCGAGGGCAGGCAACCAAACCGTAGGGCGGGCTTCAGCCCGCCGGTGGCGACTTGCAACAAAGGGCCGCGTTTGAGGTTACCCACGGTTGGCGGGGTGAACCCCGCCCTACGCCTCCAACCCATCATTCACAATCATCAACGTACAGCTTGTTAACCAGATAAATCTGTCCTGTTTATCCAGCCCCGCCCTACGACATCCTATAATTCGGACTTTCCCGCGTGATCTGCACGTCATGCACATGGCTTTCCTTCAGGCCCGCGCCGGTGATCTTGACGAACTCGGCCTTGGTGCGCATATCGTCCACCGTGGCGCAACCGGTATAGCCCATGGCCGCCCGCAAACCGCCGACCAGCTGATGGATCACAGCGCTGGCAGACCCCTTGTAAGGCACCTGCCCCTCGATCCCCTCAGGCACCAGTTTATCGGTCGCCGCGTCCTTCTGGAAATAACGATCGGCCGAGCCTCGCGCCATCGCGCCAAGGCTGCCCATTCCACGGTAACTTTTGAAGCTACGGCCTTGATATAGAATAACTTCTCCGGGGCTTTCATCGGTGCCGGCCACCATGCTGCCCACCATCGCGCAATTGGCACCGGCAGCAATCGCCTTGGCGAAATCGCCGGAAAACTTGATGCCGCCATCGGCAATGATCGGCGTGCCGGATTCAGCCGCGCCACGGGCGCTGTCCATGATCGCTGTCAGTTGCGGCACCCCGACACCGGCCACGATCCGCGTAGTGCAGATCGAACCCGGCCCGATGCCCACTTTGACCGCATCCGCCCCGGCGGCGATCAAGGCTTTGGTCGCACTGGCGGTGGCCACATTGCCCGCCACGATCTGCACGTCATTGGACAGGGTTTTGGCGCGTTCAACCGCCACGGCCACCCCTTCGGAGTGACCATGCGCCGTGTCGATCACCACCATGTCCACGCCAGCCTCGACCAGCGCCTTGGTGCGCTCGAAACCCGCATCACCCACGGTGCTGGCAGCGGCCACACGCAAGCGCCCCAGATCATCCTTGCAGGCCTGCGGGTTCAGCACTGCCTGTTCCAGATCCTTCAGCGTCATCAGTCCGGTCAGCTTGCCCTGCCCGTCGGTGATCAACAGCTTTTCGATCCGGCGGGCCTGCATCAGGCTGCGGGCCTCGTGCAGGTCGGCGGGTTCGTGTAGCAGCGCCAGATTGTCCGAACTCATCATCGCGGAAATCGGGGTTTTGTCGTCGGTGGCAAAGCGCATATCGCGGTTGGTGACAATGCCCACCACGCGGCCCGTTTCGTCAACCACCGGAAAACCGGTGACGCGATAGCGGTCCTGCAAGATCTTGGCATCGGCCAGCGTTTGATCGGGGGTCAGGGTGATCGGGTTGTAAACCACGCCGCTTTCAAACCGCTTCACACGGCGCACCTGCGTGGCCTGCTCCTCGACATCCAGATTGCGGTGGATCACGCCCATGCCGCCCACCTGCGCCATGGCGATGGCCATCTTGGCCTCGGTCACAGTATCCATTGCAGAACTTAGCAACGGGATATTCAGACGGATAGTTTTGGTCACTTGGGTGGATGTGTCGGCGGTGGACGGCAGCACGCTTGACGCGGCTGGAACCAGCAGGACATCGTCAAACGAAAGGGCTTCGCGAATCTCCATGGGGAGCCTCCTTGCTAAAGCATCATTTGACGCGTCCCTATCGCATGGATTTCACACGGTGGGAAGCCCTGATTGTGCCAATCAGACAAAATTCCACCATATTTGGCGTAACCGCGGCAACATGTTTGCATCAAGTGGCGCGCCGCCCGACCCGCTATTCCCAGCCGAACTCCGAATAAACATCACCATTCCGGATATGGGCCAGCCCCGCAGAAATATAAGGAACCGTGTTTTCTGGCAACCCGTCCTTGTCGAACCATGCAAGGTCATTGCATTTGTCAGGTTCCATATTTCTTACGTCCCCGCGCCAATTGTTCGCCGTAAAAAACAGCGACAACCTCTCCTCGCCGGATTGCCTGTGCATCATGTGACTTAACACCAGATCATTCTTCGCAATATCGACCCCGGCTTCCTCAAAGGCTTCCCGTTTCATCGCCGCCCGAAAGGTCTCGCCACCATCAACGTGCCCGGCAACAAGACTATAGTGACCATCCATATATCCGGTGTTACAGCGCCGTAGCAAAAGTATCCGGTGGCCCTGTTCCAAGACTAAATGAACCTCGGGTATTACTTTAAATCGCACCCTGCCCCCTTTCTTCTTTTGCCAAGTATCCCCGCCGGAGGCACTGCGCGAAGCGCACAATCAATAAAGCGTGCGCAGCACTCCGTTTACCTTCAGTCAAAAGCCCAAAGTGATACGCAAACTCCGATGACACAACCCCATGGCAGCATCGCCCAATTGTATTCCGGATCTATGCCGTGGCCGCCCCGGATTTCCGTGACAAATCACCGGTCACCCACTCCATCACAGTTCGGTAGACCATATATAAAACCACCGGTGTTCCGATCACCAGTCCGGCGTAAACTCCGGTTTCTGCCCAGACACCATGCCCCTTGGCAACCGCCATCACCTGCACATTCAAAAAAGCCGCCGTCGGAAAGGTAAATGCGCCCCACACTGGCGTATACCCCCCCTTGATCATCCAGGGCAGCAACAGCAGCAATCCAGCGGCAACCACGCTGCCAAGCCAGTAAAATACCGTAAATGCCATGTCATAGCCCAACATACCGTACCCCAGCGCGAACAGGCATAAAGGCGCCAGAAAGATCATCATCGACGGGCGCATCGGCACGGGTACGGATTTGCGACGCAGGGTTATAACCATACCAATGGTGATAATCAGCCAGGCAATCAGCGAACCGGTGATCAGCAGTTTGCTTTGCCAGATATATCCCAGCGGAACACCGGCAATCGGGCCAACGACCGGACCGACAAACGTCAGATACTGAAAGGTGGAAAAGCTGCGTTCACTTCGCGGTTCGTGCAATATTGCCCATAAAACGACCGCACTGGCCACGATCTGCATCACCACACCCGTCCACCAGACCTGCGGCACCGAAACACCAAAAGGCAAAAGGGCCGCCGCAAGCAGCATCATCGACATCGCCAATGCGGCAATACCGGCACGGGCCGCCGGACTCTGCATATCTTCCCAGATCACGGCAGGCCGCGCCAGAACCTTTCGCAGGTAAAACGCCAGAAACCAGATGAAATAGCCGGTCGAGGCCGCAAGCAGCAGATGACCGATATCTTCGGATATTCCGGGGATAACATGGGACGCATTGGTCCATCCCAGCGCAAGGGACATAAACCCGAGGCATACGGGAAAAGCGGCGGGCGGTGTTTGCCGCCACAGGGGGGTGTCTAATAGCATTTGATCTCCAGTCAGCTGCTTGTTTCACGCATCATACTTTCACCCTAAGTGGAAATTGCGCATTCGATCAACCCTTGCATGGTTCAACCACCGCCAAACCGGCCAAATTCCTGCAACAAGGTCAGGAATTCCGGTATCGCCAGAGGTGCCTTTATCTGCTTAACCTTTGGTCAACAATGACCCAAGAGGACAGACACATGCGTATGACCACCGCCCTTATGGCATCAACCCTGCTAATCCTGCCTGCCTGTAAGGACGACACAACAGTTTCTGGTAATTATCAGGAAATTGGCCGGTTTACCGTCACCATCGACGGCGAGCAAAGGGATTTCGTCAGCTACCTAAACACCAAAACCGGCAGCAGCGGCATCACCAGAATTCCGGCCTCCTCCCTGACGGTCTGGCTGCTCAGTGGTTATGCGGGTGTTCAGGACGGCTCGCCCGCGCTGCCCGAATTATCGGTCAGCCTGATCCAGACCGGTGATACGCTGATGCTGGATGATGTCGAACTAATCACCGATACCGATTACCGGCATTACCGCGCAAACACCGAAACCGGCAAACAGACACTGGTGAATGCGGCCATCAGCGATGATGGCAAAATCGGTTTTGGCATCACCGCCGATATGCTGCTGTTCAAACTGGATGACAACGGCGTAATACCCGTCGAGGGGGCAGCCCCCGTTCATATTGACGGCACTTACAGCGCCACAATGCCAAAACCACAGGAAAATTAGGATGCATCGCCCATTCACCACCCTGACTGCCCTGATCGTTACCCTGCCCGCCTTCGCCGCTGAATTACCCGCTGGTTATGTTGAAATCGGTCGTTTCACCGGCACGATTGATGGCACCGAAACAACCCTGATCGCCACCGCCCACCCCGAAGGCGAAAACAGCGATATGGAATACAGCGCCATGTTCAACCAGTACACAATCACCGCGATCGACGGGTTTGATCAATACGCCACCCCAAAACTGCCATGGCTGGAATTCGGCATTCAGCCCGACCCGATGGGCGATGACACCGAAACCCTGCGGCTGGACGATATGCACCTGTTCATCGAGGACATGAACATCCCCGCCTATCTGGCCGAGATCCAGTCAGGTTTTGGCACGCTGGCGTTCAGCAATCTGGAAACCCGCAATGACGGCTATATCGGTTTTGACTTCACCGCCGAGATGCCCAAGGCCATGATGAATGACGCATACGAGGTCGTGCCCGACACCAGCGTTCCGCCGATCCATATCGAGGGCCATTTCGAGGGCGCCGTCCCCGAATGGAAAATAGGCCTTTAGACACGGGCGGATCAACCTTTGGCCTGCACGCGCGCCGCAATCACTGCCCCCGCCACTGTCAGCAAACTCTCGCTGACGGGGGCATCGCCCGCCCCACCCTTGCGCTGGCAGCACCGCGTAATATGCTGTAGGGATCATACCGCACCCCAGCGAAAGGTATCCCCATCATGAGCGCCGCCCTGCATCTGGCCAAACCCGACGATTTGCCCCGCCTGCAATCCCTTGTCGCGGCTTTTCATACGCAAGAAGGGATCAGCCAAACGGACGAGGATCGCGCGGCGGTCCTAACGCCCCTGCTGGCAGGCACACCGCATGGTGCGGCCTATCTGATCGGGCCAAAGAACGGGCCGGTGGGCTATATCGTGGTGTCCTTTGGCTATTCGGTAGAAATGGGCGGGATCATTGGGTTTATTGACGAATTCTACATCCGCGAAAACGTGCGCGGGCGCGGCATGGGCGGCGAAGTGCTACGCACCTTGATGCCGGCCTTGGCCGAATACGGCGTCAAGGCGCTGCATCTGGAAGTGTTGCGCGACAACGAGGGGGCCAAACGGCTGTATACCCGACTGGGGTTTGTGGCCCGCGACGATTATCACCTGATGACGCGACGGTTTTAGGGGATGCCCCTGACCATCCCCTTTGATAATTCCTACACCCGCCTGCCCGAACAGTTCTACGCCCGCATCGGCCCCTCTCCCGTGGCGCGCCCAAAACTGGTGGCGCTGAACGAAGGTTTGGCACAGGCGTTGGGAATAGATGTGGGCGAATTGCGATCGCCCGCCGGTGTGGCCGTGCTGTCGGGCAGCGCCATCCCTGACGGGGCTGATCCGCTGGCGCAGGCCTATGCCGGCCATCAATTCGGCGGATGGTCCCCGCAACTGGGCGATGGGCGCGCAATGCTGCTGGGCGAGGTGCTAGATGTAAAAGGCACACGGCAGGACATCCAGCTAAAGGGCTCGGGCCGCACCCCGTTTTCGCGTGGCGGCGACGGGCGGGCCTGGCTTGGCCCCGTGCTGCGCGAATATGTGGTGAGCGAGGCAATGGCGGCGCTGGGTATCCCCACCACCCGCGCGCTGGCCGCTGTCACCACCGGCGAACATGTGATGCGCGAAACCGCCCTGCCCGGTGCGGTGCTGACCCGCATTGCTTCCAGCCACATCCGCGTTGGCACCTTCCAATATTTTGCCGCGCGGCAAGATACCGAAGCGTTGAAAACCCTGGTGGATTACACCATCAAACGCCATTTTCCACAGGCTGAAACCCCGCTGGACCTGCTGCAATCGGTGATCACCGCACAGGCCCGCCTGATTGCCCGCTGGATGGGCATCGGCTTTATCCACGGGGTGATGAACACCGACAACACCCATATCGGCGGCATCACCATAGATTACGGCCCCTGCGCGTTTATGGATGCCTACCACCCCGCCCGCGTCTATTCCTCGATTGATCGCGAGGGCCGCTATGCCTTCAACCAGCAACCGGAAATTATTGTCTGGAATCTGGCGCAACTGGCCAACTGCCTGCTGCCCCTGATGGGAGACGGGGACACCGCAGTGAAACAGGCCACCGAAGCCCTGCACGGGTTTCGCGACCAGTTTCTGGAGTTCTGGATCACCGAACACCGCGCCAAACTGGGCCTGAAACGCACTATGGCAGGGGATGACGAACTGGTGATTGACCTGCTGGACCGTATGGCACAAGGGAAGGCAGATTTCACCAATACTTTCCGCGCCTTGGCCGATGGAAATGCCCGCGACCAGTTCCTTGATCCGGCGCTTTATGACGGTTGGCACACCCGCTGGCAGGCCCGTCTGGCGCAGGAGGGAACGGTCTGGAACCAGCAACAAGCCCTGATCCGCACCACGTCCCCTACCCTGATCCCCCGTAACCACCGGATAGAACAGGTGATCGAAGCCGCCGTGGCGGGGGATTACAGCCCGTTCGAGCGGCTGATAGCTGCGCTGGCGCGGCCTTACGAGGATGTGGCGGAATATGCGGATTTACGGCGGCCACCGAGCAAGGACGAAGAGGTGCAGCAGACATTTTGCGGGACGTGAGTCCCCCTATGGCGCAAAGAAATTGTAGTTCCCTTGCAGGGTTCTCTCCTTGCACTCCCAATGCT
>CAZIDQ010000139.1:3889-7433 GCA_964538015.1 uncultured Marinosulfonomonas sp. | reverse complement strand
CCGCTGGCCGCCCCCGCCCCGTGCACCCAGCCAAAGAACCGCGGATGGGTGTTGCCCACGCCATAGGGCAACAGGGTTTGCGCCTGGGCCTGCATCGCCGCCACCCCCACCCCCTGCTGTGGCAATGGCGCTTGCAATGTTTGTTTCAGTTCATCAGGCAAAGGCTGCCAAACCGGCCCTTGCGTGGCGCGCTCCATCTTGTCCAGCGCGGCATCCAGCATCCGGTGCGCCGCAGCACGGGTATCGGTCCAGTTTTCAGGGTCAAGCGTATCAGTCATCAGGGTATCCTTTGCTGCCCCCTTTGCTATCACGAAGAGCGGCAATGCAAAACAGGGCTACACCTGTGCAAATTCACGCAATTTTGGGGTGCAAAGCGGGGCTGTTACCGCTAATTAAGGGGAAATGAATCGCACATATAGTCAACGCGTGCGACCAAGGGGGAATATGAGACAGTTTTTTGTAGTGGTATTTTTTACAGTTTTCACCGCATTTTCCGGTGTTGCCAACGCCCAGCAATCCGCATGGGTCCAGATCGAAGCCCAACCCAGCCTGCGCGAAGGGCAAAACCGTGCCCGTGCTTATGCCGGCGTGTTTGACAATGTCAGCGGGTTTTCAATCGGCTCGGGCTGGTATGCGATTGCGCTGGGACCATACACCCCTGCCGGTGCTGCCTCGACACTGGAAACTCTGCGGCGCGAAAACCTGATACCCCGCGACAGTTTCATTGCGGACGGAGGTGCCTTTCGCCAGCAATTCTGGCCAGTCGGGGTCAACACCCGCACCCAGCCCCCGGCGCAGCCCGAAACACCGGATATTGCAACCGATACCCCTATTGTCGTCACCCCGCCGCCGCCTGCCGACGAAACACCCCGTCAGGCGCGCCGTTCAGAAGCATTGCTGACAAAAGACGAACGCAAACTGCTGCAAACCGCCCTGCAATGGGAAGGGTTCTATACCGCGGCTATTGACGGTGCATTTGGTAAAGGAACCCGCCGGTCAATGGCCGCTTACCAAGAGGCCATGAATTACGAGCGGACAGGCGTTTTAACCACCTTGCAACGCAACGAATTAATGGACAATTACAACGCAATTCTGGCCGGTATCGGGTTTGCCCCGGTACGGGATGATGCCGCAGGCATTGAGCTGAACATGCCCACCGCTTTGGTCAAATTCGCCAAATACGAGCCCCCGTTTGTACATTACAATTCCAAAGGTGACAGCGGTGTGCGGGTATTGCTGATTTCGCAAGTCGGGGATCAGGCAACGCTATTTGGGCTGTATGATATCATGCAGACGCTGGAAATCGTGCCGCCCGAGGGGCTGCGCGAACGACGTGACAACAGCTTTGTGCTGACTGGAGAAAATGACAAGATCGTCTCGTATACCTATGCCGCGTTGAAGGGCGGGATGGTCAAAGGATTCACAGTGGTCTGGCCCGCGGGCGATGAAAAACGCCGGATGCGGGTGATCAACGAGATGAAAGACAGCTTTGCGCCTTTCGGCGATACCGCATTGGATGAAATGCTGGGGCAGCCGGACGAAGAGCAGCGGATTGATCTGCTGGCCGGGCTGGAAATTCGTAAACCCGCCATGTCGCGTTCCGGTTTTTATGTGGACGCGGGGGGGCGTGTTCTGACCACCATCAAAGCCGTTGAAAACTGCAAACGTATCACGCTGGATGAAACCTATGACGCCGAGGTTTCCTTTGTTGACGATACGCTGGGCATCGCTTTGCTGAAACCCGTCGAAAACCTGTCGCCCGATACATTCGCCAATTTCCGCACGGCCATGCCACGGATCAAATCCGAAATCGCGGTTGCAGGCTATCCATACGAGGGGGTCTTGGGTGCCGCGACAATGACCTTTGGTACCTTGGCCGACATTCGCGGGCTGCACGGCGAAAAGGAACTGCGCCGCCTTGCATTATATGCACAGGATGGCGATGTTGGCGGGCCGGTTCTGGACATGAGCGGCAGCGTTTTGGGAATGCTGTTGCCCAAGGTGCAGGCCAACGGTCAAAACTTACCCGACGAAGTTAGCTTTGCCATCAGTGCCGAGGCAATGGGCGAGGTTCTGGCGGAAAACGGCGTGACCATATCCGCGTCGCAACCCGGCGGTGCAATGGCACCCGAGGATCTGACCATCCTTGGCACAGATATGACCGTATTGGTCAGTTGCTGGAACTAGGCCATGTTTGATTACACCCTGCTGCACTGGACCGGTTTTCTGACCGCCGCTATTGTTCTGAACCTGGCCCCCGGCCCCGACATTGCCTTTATCATGGGCCAGACCGTGCGCGGCGGGCGTAAAACCGGCTTTGCGGCAATGGCAGGCATCTGGACCGGCGCCTTTGGCCATGTCTTGATGGCGGCGGCGGGGTTATCGGCCATTCTCGCGACCTCGGCTGTGGCGTTTTCGGTGGTGAAATGGGTTGGCGCCGGATACCTGATCTGGCTCGGCATTCAGGCGCTGCGCTCGGATGGTAGCGGGTTCATTGCCGAAGGGATCAAAAGCAGCACAAAACTGATGCCGATCTATCGGCAAGGCGTGGTCGTGGCATTGCTGAACCCCAAGGTCGCAATTTTCTTTCTGGCCTTCCTGCCGCAATTCGTGGTGCCGGGCGCTGGCCCTGTCTGGGCGCAACTGTTCCTGCATGGCAGCCTGATCATCGTGGTCGCAGCCTTTATCGAACCGCCGCTGATACTGGCGGGCGAGAAGTTGACAAACAAACTGCGCTCCTCCCCCAAATTCGGGCTGTGGCTGGACCGCAGCCTTGGGGCAATCCTTGTCGCGCTTGGCCTGCGACTGGCAATGGAACAACGCTAGACACCGAAATCTTTAAAAGATTTCGTCTTGTTTTCTTTTAAAGAAAACAATCCGGTGTCACATGGATCAGCGTTGGCCCATTGACCTTTAACGCCGTCTGCAACGCCTGTTTGAATTCCTCTGGTGTTTTCGGCTTCTCCGCCCCTGCCCCGAACGCCAGAGCCAAAGCACAAAAATCGGGGTTCCGCGCCACGACCGCATTGGGCGCGATCTGGCTGGCGATCATGCTGTCCTCGATTTCCTTCAGCTTGCCATTATCCCACAGGATAATCGGCAGGCTCAGCCCCAGTTCCACCGCCACGCCCAATTCCTGCATGGTGTAGTGAAACCCGTAATCCCCCGCAATCGCCACCACCGGCGTGCCCGGCTTGCCGATCTTGCCGCCAATCGCGGCGGGCAGCGCATAGCCCAGCGTGCCAAACCCGTAAGGGTGATGCCACAGGTTGGGCCGGTCCAGCGGGTATAGCTCCTTGGAGACATAGGCGAATTGCGTCATGTCGGAATAGATCAGCGTGCCTTTGGGCAGCACCTGTTCCATCGCAGCACAGATCGGCGCAATCCCCTGACGCGCTGCATCAGTTTCAGCATGGAAGGCGGCCTTTGCATCGGCCACCTCTTTTGCCATCCAGTCACTAGTAACATTATGCCCCTCGACCAGATCACACAGATCCGACAGGAACACCGCCGCATCCCCCATGATCGGCAGATCCGCCACATG
>CAZIDQ010000139.1:0-3789 GCA_964538015.1 uncultured Marinosulfonomonas sp. | reverse complement strand
GCGGCCTCGAACCCCTGCGCCCCGCCCCCGCCAAAGATGAACAGCGGCCGCCGTGCCCCCAGCAACCATTCCGCCGCCGCTGCCACATCCTCGGGGCGGGCAACGGGTTTGGCGGGGGTGATCGGTTGATCCGGCGCCGGATCGGCGGGGGTGCCCAGCACATCAATCGGCACCTGAATATGTTTGGGGCGGGCGCGGGTGGCGGAAAATTCGGCGAAAGCCTTGTCGATCAACCGGTAGGCTGCAGGCGCATCGGGGGCCGTGACGGACCAGTCGCAAACCGTGGCCGCCGCCCCCTCCTGATCGCGCATTTCATGTAGGCGGCCCCGCCCGATATGGCGATCCTTGGTTTCCAGACAGGATGACACCACCAGCATCGGCACCGAATCCGAATAGGCCTGCCCCATTGCCGTCATGATGTTGCACAGGCCCGGGCCGGTGATCACATAGGCCACCCCCGGCTTGCCTGTGGCGCGGGCATAGCCATCGGCCATGAACCCTGCCCCCTGTTCGTGACGCGGCAAAACATGGGTGATCCCCGCCTCCTCAATGCCGCGATACAGTTCGATGTTATGCACGCCGGGGATACCAAAAATAACCTCGACACCACGTGCCTTTAGCATATGGGAAATATTCGCGCCCAGTGGTCGTTTACTCATCACGCTATCCTCTCCAGAATTTCACCGTCAGAATGGTATAAACCACCAGCAGTTCCAGCCGGCCAATCAACATGCCAATCGCCAACATCCATTTCGCGGTATCGTTCAGCGGTGCAAAATTACCCGCAGGGCCGATGATATCCCCCAGACCGGGGCCGATGTTGGCAATCGCTGTGGCCGCCCCCGAAACCGATGTGACAAAATCCAGCCCCGTCGCCCCCAACAAAACCGACAACACACCGATGGTGACAATGAACATCACAAAGAATGCCATGACCGAAGATATGACCTCCTCGGTGACGGGTCGGCCTTGGTAGCGGGGAACGAACATGCCGTGTGGCGAATGGATTTTGGCAATCTGTGAGCGGATTGCACCGAACAACAACTGGTAGCGGAAAATTTTAACCGAACAGGCGGTCGACCCCGCACAGCCCCCGATCAGCCCCAAAAAGAAAAACAGCACCACGGGGAATGGACCCCATAGCTGGTAATCCACGCTGGCATATCCCGTGCCCGATATGATCGAGGTGACATTGAACATGGCCTCGCGAAAGGCGTGTTCATAATGGTCGCCATTGGCCAGAATGCGGTAAACAGTCAGAGACATGACAAGGGCCGCAATGGTCCAGAAGTAGGTGCGTATCTGGGTATCCGTGAACAGCGGGCGCGATGATCCGCCAATCAGTTGCACATAGCGCACAAACGGCAGGCTGGCCAAAATCATGAACACCGAGGCGACATATTCCGGTGCCCCCTGATATTCCCCGAACGAGGCATCATGTGTCGAGAACCCACCGGTCGACATGGTGGTCAGCGCGTGGTTCAGCGCCATAAACCCGGGCAAACCAAACGCCAGATAGGCCATGAAACAGGCCACAGTCAGACCAAGGTAAATCGTTGAAATACGCGCCGATATTTGCGCTGCGCGGGGTAGAATTTTACCCATTGTATCAAAGGCTTCGGATCGAAAAATCTGCATCCCCCCGATCCGCAGTTCGGGCAAAAACACCATCGCCACAACGATGATCCCAATGCCGCCGAACCACTGCATCATTGACCGCCACAGCAAAATCCCGTGCGGCAAATCATCCAACCCGCTAAACACGGTAGATCCGGTTGTGGTTAGGGCCGACATCGCCTCGAAAAATGCATCGACCACGCGGGCCTCGGGTTCGCCGAACATAAAGGGCAAAGCGCCAAAAATCGGTAGAACCAGCCAAACCCCCGTGGTCAGCAAAAACGTCTGCTGGATATTCAGCCCCTGATGCGACCGGTTGGCCGAGGCCAGCGCCACCATGCCCCCCATCAGCACCGTGATGATCGCGCTTTCCAGAAACACCTGCCAATGGCCATTCTGATACAGGATATCAGTTGCCATCGGGATCAGCATGGTAACCCCAAGTGCGGCAACCAATTGGCCGATAACAAACCCTACAGGACGCAGATCAAACATAGCGCCAAGGCTTGGCGAGGCGGGGTGAAACTGTCAAGCAGAATTGGCGTTTATCGGCAGCAAAACAGGGCAATTCCGGTAGATCAGGGATTCCCCTAACCGACATGAAACAGCGTGTTGAACATTTTCGGATCCAGACTTTCGGTGACAAAGGTTTCACCCTCGGTCACGATGGAAACGGCATCATGGCTGTGCAGGCTTTCCTGATGGCTGGCAATCACACGAAAATCGCCAATGCGGGGATCATTTTGCAGGCCTTCAAAAAATAAACGCGCCGCATCCTCAACAAAGATCGGGTTGGCGGCGTTCAGTTCGGCGAAGGCCTGTTCATCCTCGCGCTTGACCATCACTTGCGTTTCGGTCGGCACCGCTGTGCGGCAGATATCAATCAGATCCTCGAACCACAGACAGTTTTCTCCCGGTGTCATTTGCGCCGAAATCCGCGCGACCGAGCGTTGCGAATGCGGTGTTGCCAACTGCCCGCGCATTTGACGCGCATGTTCGGAAAGTTCAAGCGAACAGGGGCAAGTGGACGAGTACACATAGTCAAGATGTATGATTTTGACAACTTTGCCTTTCTTCTCGACCAGCTCTAGCGCGATATCATAGTATTGATACCCCTCCAGACCCGACCGCAAAGAGGGCAATTTCACAGGGAAAGAAAACCGCATCTGGATGCGGGCATCAAAACTGTCCAGATCGGCCTTATAGTCATTCAGCGCCGCCTCGATCACGTCAAAGCTAAAGGTCTTTTCGGCGTGGGTATAAAAGGTGCGCATGATGCGCGACATGTTGATACCCTTCTTGCCCGCCTCAAGGCTGACCGTGCCGGTCACCGATGTTTCCAGCCGCAAATCGCCGCCATCGCGGGAATGGAACCGGATCGGCAGGCGGAAATTGGAAATGCCCACATGCTGGATATGCCGCTTGGCCCCTTTGATCAGGCTTTCTGGGCCATTCTGCAGATCGGGCAACGAAGCTTTGTAGGCCTCGTTCACTGTAAATTCCTCGGGATAAGCGCGGGCCAGTGCCGGATAATTCGCCACCTCGTTTTCTGGCAACAGGCGGGCGATGGCGGGGTCCAGTTGCGCCACCTCGATTGCAGTGACCGATTTAGCCCAGTCGCGCAGGGTCGCCAGTGCCTGTTCGGCCTTTTGGCGGTCGGCGTCATCACTGTCTTTTGGGGGCTGAATATTCACGGCCACTCCTTCATCGTTTCCTGTTCGCCCCCTTAATGTAATGGATCAGACGCGATTAACCAAATGTTACCGACCCATCGCGGCCCTATGCCGCCATCAGCGCATTCAGAATGTCGGCCTGCAGGTCATCCGCATCCTCAAGCCCGATGCTGATCCGCACCAGCCCCGACGTGATACCCAGCTCGGCCTTTTGTTCATCCGGCAGGCGTTGGTGCGTCGTCGTCGCAGGGTGGGTGGCAATGCTTTTGGCATCGCCAAGATTGTTGGAAATGATGATGATTTCCAGCGCATTCAAAAACCGGAACGCCGCCGCCTGCCCGCCCATCAGGTCCAGTGACAACATGGTGCTGCCCTTGCTCATCTGACGGCGCGCAAGGTCCACCTGCGGGTGGCTGTCCAGAAACGGATGGATCACGCGGGCCAGTTTTTCGTGGCCCTCAACCGCCTGCGCAATCTGCATCGCACTATCGGCCATCGC
>CAZIDQ010000138.1:0-7458 GCA_964538015.1 uncultured Marinosulfonomonas sp. | reverse complement strand
CCGCATTGGGCCGCGCCGAAATCCTGAAAGCTGTCGCGCAGGCGGGCGGTGATTTCATCATCTTGCAGGCCGGTCAGGGTGTGCACCTGCCGCCCCTCGGCCTGTTGGGTCGGAGTCAGGCAGGCGCAGACGGGGGTGCCGTCCAGCAGCACAGTGCAAGCGCCGCAATCGCCCGCGTTGCAGCCGATCTTCACATCCCGCGCGCCAAGGGTTTCGCGCAGGGTTTCGGACAGGCGTTCGCCAGTGGCGGGGGTGGTGGAGACAGGTTTGCCGTTCAGGGTGAAATCGGTCATGCGCTGGCCTCCGCAATAGTGCGGCGGATCAGTTCGGCAACGGCATCCAGCCGGTATTCACCGCTGCCCCGCACGTCACTGATCGGGGCGAGCGGGGACAGATGGGCGGTGGTGATCTGTATGTCTTTACCAGTGGAACCGATCAGGTCTGCTTCCAGCGCAGGCAGGCGTTGCGCCACGGGCGAGCAGGCCCCAACGGCCACGCAGGCATGGTTAATCCGCCCCTGCGCATCGCGGCCAATCACTGCGGCGACCATCGCGGTGGAAATCACCAGATATTTCCGACTGCCCAATTTGCTAAACGCGGCCCGCGCATGAGCCGGTTGCGGCGGGATCAGAATGGCCGTCACCATTTCCCCTGCCTGCAAAGCGGTCTGGCGCACGCCGGTGGTAAATTCGGGCAATGGCAAAACACGCGTGCCCCGTACCGAGGCAACCTCGACCTGCGCCTCCAGCGTCAACAGCGGCGGCACCCCGTCGGCGGCAGGCGAGGCATTAACCAGATTCCCAGCAATCGTGCCTGTATTCTGGATTTGCAGTGATCCGACCTTGCTTGCGCCCTGTTTTAGCCCGTCAAAAGCGGCAGGCAGATCAGCATTGATAACATCGGTCCATGTGGTCGCTGCACCAATGCGCCAACCCGCATCATCCTGTGAAATCCCGCGCAGGTCTTTGATCCGGCTGACATCCAGCATCGCCTGCGGCGCCGTCCCCATTGCCGGAAAGAAATCCGTCCCCCCCGCCACAATCGACGTGGCGGGGGTGTCCAGATGCGCAAGCGCATCGTCCAATGTATCGGGCGCGAAATAGGTCACGAATGGCCCCCTGTTGGCGCGATGGATTATTATTGTTAGCGCACAAATGATATGGGCAGGGGCCGGAGTTTGTCAATCACCCCGAAAATTGCCCTTGTGATCTCACCTTAAGGGTTTGTTAACCACGCTAAAGCACATTGTTTTGCAGATCAGAAACGAGGTTACAAAATGTGGAAAACCCCAACGACTGCTTTTGCAATAATGATCGCGTTGCAAGGCTGCGACAGCCCGCACCCTGCGTTCTCCCGGGTTCAGGCGCAGAAAATTACGGTGGACAGCAGCACCTTTAGCATACGCATCCGCGAGGATCGGGCAGAGGCCATCCGCACAAATTTTGAACGCCTGCCGAAAATTGGCGATACCTTCCCCAAAGCCGCCAAAGCGATCGAGATCGTTAGCGGCTGCAAGGTGATTCCAAATTCGATGAAGGGCGATCCGGCGCTGATGGTGGCAAAACTGGACTGTAATTAGGCGAAACCGCCCTTGCATCTGCGTCCACAAAACAGCACCTTGGGGGTTCAGGAAACAGGAGTGTGCCAGATGAGCGAAGACACCGACCGCCACGCAATGAAAATGGCCAAGAAGAAGGCCGCGCGCGACAAGATCATGGCAACCAAGACCGATCAAAAGGGACTGGTCATCGTGCATACCGGCAAAGGCAAGGGCAAATCATCCGCCGCCTTCGGGATGATATTCCGCTGCATTGCCCACGATATGCAATGCGCCGTGGTGCAGTTCATCAAGGGCGGCATGTCCACCGGCGAACGCGATCTAATTCTGGACAAGTTTAGCGATCTTTGCGAATTCCACACGATGGGCGAAGGGTTCACGTGGGAAACGCAGGACAAATCCCGCGATACCGAAATGGCGCAGGCCGCGTGGGAAAAGGCCAAGGATCTGATCCGCGATCCGGCCAACAAAATGGTGCTGCTGGATGAAATCAACATCGCGCTGCGCTATGATTACATAGACATTCAGGATGTGGTCAAATTCCTGACCAATGAAAAACCCGAGATGACCCATGTGGTTCTGACGGGGCGCAACGCCAAAGAAGGTCTGATCGAAATTGCCGATCTGGTAACCGAGATGGAGTTGATCAAGCACCCCTTCCGTGCAGGCATAAAGGCACAAATCGGCGTCGAATTTTAGAAAATCCTTCATAGTTTGGCCGTGATCAAAAACAGCTCTTTAACTTTTGTGCAGCAAGCCTGTTACGAAATGAAAAGGGGTGTTCATGCCGATTGCAACTGCCAAAACCCGTTCCGAAAACTGGGATGTACCGGTTCCGTTACTACGTCCAAAACGGGCGATGGATATTGCGCTGGTGCTGGTGTTTTCACCCTTGATAACGCTGGTCATTGCGGTGGTTTCAGGTTTCCTTTTGCTGCTGGGAAAACCGGTATTCTATTCGCAAATGCGCGTGGGGCGCGGCGGCAAACCGTTTCGGATGTGGAAGTTCAACACGATGGTCGCCAATGCAGACAGGGTTCTGGAAACACTTTTGCTACAGAATCCGGACGCGGCCCGCGAATGGCAGGAAACCCGCAAGCTACGCCATGATCCGCGGGTAATCCGCTTTGGGGCATTCCTGCGCAAAAGCAGTCTGGATGAATTACCCCAACTGTGGAACGTGCTACGAGGCGATATGAGTCTGGTTGGCCCGCGCCCTGTGACCCGCACCGAATTGGCCGATAAGTATCGCGGTTCTGCGCCCGCCTATCTGAAATGCTGTCCGGGGATAACAGGCCTTTGGCAAGTGTCAGGCCGCAACTTGCTGCGGTACAGCGAAAGGGTGCGATTGGATGTGGCCTATGCCAACCGTCAAAATCTTTGGCTGGATTTACAGATTCTATGGCATACGTTTGGTGCGGTTTTGCGTGGAACCGGGTGCTGACACAGATGTTATGACAAACGCGCCGGATGCAGAATAGACATTTCCACACCCGGCACCGGTTTTATCTCGGGTTCATCTTAATCAGAACTACAGCTCGCGCCATTTCGGGAAAACCATCTGATAAATCCAGTTGTTTGTTGAACTGGTCGGGACGGCAGGGTTGCTTGTCCATGTTGCCGGAAGACCGCCGGTAATCTCTGCCGCACTCGAGCTTTCGTACAGGTATAATTGCGGCGCGATTGCCCTTGGGGTGGCGCTTGTTCCGGATCCATGCGGATAGTACCGCGTTAGCCCCGGTGTTTGCCACCGCCCGTATTTTGCTTTTGATCCAGCACCATTCACACCGACCGCCGTCAGATACCATCCTTTGGCAACTGTTTGCGGCGCACCCAGAGTGAACTGTTTATGTCCTGCAACATCCGCCGGAAGGGTGCCAAAATCGGCAACCCGATCCCCGATATCCCAGGCATTCGCGTTGGGCGCCCCCAACTGGTACATCCCGCTTCGTAACACAGCACCCGGTGTCGTTGACGCAGTGCTAAGCGATGTGAACGCGCCCAACAGTTGCACCGGACGATCAACATAGAACGCTGCAAAATACATCCGGTCTTGTGCAAGCGTAATCGACGATCCCGATGTCTGGCTTAACGTATAAGGATCAACTGCCCCCCACCAATCAGAACCGCCGCCTTTGGTCAGCCCCCCGATATCGCGGCGGTCCGGCTCGATCCCGTTTGGGAATTTTACCGCACCGGTGTTGCGATCTATGGCCATTGCCTGCTGAAAGGTCGCACCATCCGCACTAACTTTAATGGAAAAATCATCATCCCCCGCCGTTCCCATTTCGGCACGCCCCGACCACCCCGTCTGGAACAACAGGCTGGCGGTATCCGCAGAGCCGGCCTTGTTTATCTTTACCTGATGGCCTGCGCCTGCGTGGGTCAACAACGTGGCTTCGGATGAAACCGCCAACCGGTTGGTTGCGTCCGCTGTCGTTGCCACACCCAGATGGTCAAGGTTCTGGAAATCCATCAGATCAACAACCAGCGACCAGTCGCTGCCGTCAAAAATGCGTTGTTCGCCAGGTGTCACCACCCAAACCGACCATCCGGTTTTGGGTTCATAGAAAACCCAGGCGCTTTCCTCAAAAACGGCAAGGCTTTGATCCTGCCCAACCCAGCCTCCAGTCGCCCCAACCGGCACGATGTAGCGATCACCATCGGCAGGGCTGACAGGTGGCATTGCATCAGTTGCCGATTGGACCGCCATTTGCACCAGCGCATCAAGCTGCCGGATTGCTTCATTATGGGTAACATGTTTTTGCGCCTGTGACGGCAGGATGTAAGGCAGTGACAGATTTGCAGAGATATCAGACATATAGGACCCCGGGAAATGAGATGTAAAACCGGAGTGCAGGATTTAATAAAACCTTTAGGGATTTATTACACGGGCGTTCGCCGCTTAACATCAGGCGTTGTTATTCCCAGTGGAATCGCTCTGTCATCGTCTTTGGAACCGCATTAATAACAAAATCCCGCTGCGCTTGCGAAAGGGTGACTTTTCCCTTTCCTGACAACCTGTTACCCATTCTTCTGGACCGAGTGTGAACGCCATCTAAGTATGGCAATCCCGCTTTCTCGAGTATTTGGGCTGCCAACCTGTCTTGCCCCAAATCCTTCATTTGCTCTAGCGTTGTCAAACTCAGAATCGACGGATGCCTGGAATCAACGAACTTCAGCCAATTCCGCATCCAGTCCAGCATTTCCGGCAAGTAACGGGTTAACGCCCATTCCTTTACAAAATCCGGACACGCCCCAACCAGTCGCGGCTCTGATAACAACATAATCGGTGCGCGCCGCCTAAGAACCATATCTATAACGGATAACAACATATCAACCGGATGCCGGAAATGGACCGCAATTCGGACCCACGGCATCGCTTGCACCTGCATCATAAAATCCGGATCGGGCGCAAGATGGCAATGGTCTACAATACTTACACCACGTAACCGATTTAACGTGGAAACCGACGGCAACCCACGAGACACCGAGTATCTTTGAAAACAAAGGTATTTTGTTTTCTTCGCCCCGGTCGCACCAGCCAATGCTTCTGCCAGCGATGTCGAGCCGCTTTTGGGCGGCGCTGCCGTTAATATGACCTGTCCGTTTTGAATATGATTTTCGGGCTGACTCTGCATCCATCGCTTTATGTGTGCATCTATCATCCGGTATGCTTCGCAAGAATCCTGCTCATAGCTAAGAACTATCAGCCGACGGCTAATATCGGCATCTAAAATCGCCGCGCCTGAATTGAATACGGCATCAACTTCAGTCCGCATTTCGTTCCAGCGTTGCAAATGCATCAAACACGACGCCCGTCTTCTGCTGGCCTGAATCGAAAGCCTGCCGGGAAGTTTAGTTATTTCAAGATAGGCTTTCTGTGCAGCATCCCAATCGCTGATATTCTCGAGCTGTTTTGCTGCGTAAAACTTTTCTTTTGGATTCACTTGCCCAACCTTCTCAGCCGGGCCTTGCGAAACCGGTCCACCCGCCGCGTTGGCAGGGGCAGCAACTTGGCCGCCGTCAGATAGATTATATATAGATCCAGACACATGCCTTTTCGTTGATGATACAGCAAATCCAGCGTTGCCTTGCGCGGAATGCAGCGACGCTTGTAAACCGCATCGGTTTCGTCAGACGTTTTGCAAAGCGCCAGCATCTGCTCCTCGTGGGCGTGGAAAAATACAGTTGCCAAACCTGTAATCCCCGGGCGATCCAGCAACACCTGCCGGTAAAGATCGGGGTAAGCTTCGACATAAATCTGCTCGGGCGGGCGTGGTCCAACAAAGCTCATATCGCCCTTCAGGACATTCAAAATCTGCGGTAATTCGTCCAACCGCGAGCGGCGCAAAAAACGGCCAAAAGGGGTAACTCTGTGTCCTTTATCCCCACCGGCAACGCCATGGTTTTCTACGCCATCAACAACCGACATCGAACGAACTTTGTATAATCTAAAAGCTTGATCAACATGTTTCATTCGCACCGATACATACAAAAACGGACCGCGATCACCACGAAACCGCATCACGCCCCACAAAACAGCAAGGACCATTAACACCGGCCCCACCAGAACAAGGGCAAATCCAAAATCAAAGATCCGTTTGCTAATCGTTTTCACCCCTTAACAAGAACACTGCGATTGTACGCATTTCCACTTGTTTCTAGGTTCTGACAGATACTTGTCAATCGGGTTTGCCAGGGTTGCGCCCTTCAAGCGGATAATCACCATGGCTACCGCAAGCTTTGGGACGCACATGCCCCTGTGCGCCCAAATCGTAAATTATTCCAACTTTAAACAAATTGTTTTCGACCCAATTGCAGCTCATTTTACCAAAATCCGCTCAACTGTAAGCGAATAACCGCTAAGAATAGTAGCTTGAAAGGCACTCAACTTCCGGTATTGTCAGGAAAGCTCAATAAACAAAGGGCTTGCACGCCTATTGTGACTTTGGGTAAAGCCAAGCTGTGGATGTAATTTTACTTTACCTTTTGAATGGATTTTGATTAACCAACTATTGTGATTTTAGAATAACTAATGGGGAATTAATGTGAAGGCTCTTGTTTTAGGTGGCGACGGATTTTGTGGATGGCCAACATCATTACACTTTGCGGCAAATGGATACGAAGTCCTTATTGTAGATGACTTATCCCGCCGGTTGATTGCCGATAAAATCTCGGCTCCTTCGCTAACCCCTATCCGGTCGATCGAACGCCGCATTGATGCCGCCCAACAGATCGGCAAGGTCGGGTTTGCTTATTGTAACATCGCCAACGACTCTGGCACCTTCAAGGAAATTTTAGCAAATTTCAAACCCGATGTGGTTGTGCATTTCGCCGAACAGCGCTCCGCCCCCTATTCCATGCTGGGCGACGCCGAACGCAAATACACCGTAAATAACAATATCTGCGGCACCAATAACCTGTTTTCGACACTGGTCGAACTGGGTCAGCGTCCGCATATCGTTCATCTGGGAACGATGGGTGTCTACGGTTACAATGATGATTTTGGTGAAATCCCCGAAGGCTATCTGGATATCACTGTCCGCCAGACCGATAAAGACGTGACCATTCCCTATCCGGCGAATCCCGGTTCGATCTATCACATGACCAAATGTCTGGATCACACCATGATGCAATTCTACGCCAAGAACTGGGGCTTCCAGATCACCGATCTGCATCAGGGTATCGTCTGGGGCACCGACACCGACATCACCGCCACCAACGAAAATCTGATCAACCGTTTCGATTACGATGGCGAATATGGCACCGTTCTGAACCGGCTGATTTCACAGGCCCAGATCGGCCATCCGTTAACAGTTTACGGCACCGGTGGGCAGGCGCGCGCCTTTATCCATATTCAGGACACAGCCCGCTGTGTTTACATGGCTGCCGGAAAC
>CAZIDQ010000137.1:0-7465 GCA_964538015.1 uncultured Marinosulfonomonas sp. | reverse complement strand
TTCCCGACTTGGTCGGGGTCGACACCACAATATCACCGATGCGCGGGGCAAAAATTTCCCAACGGGACATGTCCGCAATCTTGCCGCCATAACGGCGACTTGGGGGCGTGGGTGTGCCAATCAATGCATAACCCTTTCAGTTCGGTGCGGTGGGTAAATTTGGCCAATGCACGTCACTTATCTATAGCGATAATTCTTTGATCCGTTTGTTTACTTGTCTTTGCTATGGAACTTGCTTTCGCGGGCGTCGCCGAACAACTGGCGGCTTTCCAGAAATTCACGTTGCTGACGATAGAATTCTGACAGGAAATCCCAGTAATCGGTGGGCAGCACCTGTTCGACATAGTTTATCTTGCGCTGGATGGTGCGGGCCACTTCGGAAACACGGCTAACCGCCTGTGGTGACTTCGGGGGCTCGCGCAGGATTTCTTCCAGAGTCTGCAATTCATATCGACCATAGACATCCAGATGGGATGCATCGAAAACAAAGGTTGATTTTTTCACTGATTTTCGCACCGCAAGGTCGGGCAGCAGGATTGCCTTGGGGTTGTCCACCACCAGTGTTCCGGCGATCATATCCCCCAATCGCAGATGCTTTTTGTTAATAAGCGGCACCAGCAAAACTCCAACCATCCACCCTCCAAGCGCCAGACCAACCCAGCCGCTTTCAAGAGTTCCGGACATCAAGGTGGTTGCGGGCATGAACACCTCGACCTCTTTCATCAGGTTTCGTGCGACGATCTGGTGCGGGGTCAGGCGGCCGCCATCGGCACTGATCACGCGGATTTTGACGATACGTTTGCCCAATGTGCGCCCGTTCCAGACCAGTTCCGAAAATATGTAATATGGCACCCTGATAAAGAAAATCAGCAGCAGGAAGAGCGTGGCCAGCAATGACGGCTCAATCACCCCCATCCAGATTAATGCGACGAACAGCAGTAACAGCCCGCCAAAGGTGATCAGGATGTCAAGGAACTGCGCCCCGAACCGTGATCCGCCCGAGGCGATTTCAAACGAAATCGGAACGCCTTCGGGGGGGCGGATATTTTCGGCCCGATTGCTCATGCTTGGGCCTCGTAATAGGGGGCTTTGGTTTCGGCGGGCATGTTATGGCGGCGACCCGCAAAAACCAGCCAAAGAAGCCACAGAAACCCGACCCCCCAGCCGATGGTGATTCTGACAGCAGTATCTTGAACCAGTTGGCGTAAGAAACCTTCGATCATAGCGGCGACGATCAGCATCAACCCCGCAAGGATGATCAGTTTTACCGCATCATGTCCCGCCATTTGCAGCGCCTGACGCCGCGTGTGGTTTCCGGGCAGCAACACGGCAAGCCCCAGTTGCGCCCCGCCAGCACAGGCCAGACAGATGGCCGACAATTCGGTGACGCCGTGGATGGAAAGCCATCCGAACACCTCGTATGCCAATCCCGCTTCGGTATACATCGCAAAGAAGGCCCCTAACAAAAGCCCATTATAAAATGTCAGCACGAAGCTGGGGAGGGTCACAAAGATACCCAGCGCAAAGATAAATATCGCAATCCCCGTGTTGTGGGAAAACAGGAACGAGGCGAATACGCCCAACGTTTCCTTATTTCGTCCGCCATCATCGAAAAGCGTGGCCCGCAAATATTCGACCGATGCACCGGGCGCGCGCCCGTCCGACATTTCGGGCGGGACAAAAGTAAAATACCAGCCGGGATCCTGAAAATACAGCACATAGCCAACAACAGCCCCCAGAACCATCGCAAGGAATCCGATCAGCAAAGGCAGGCTTGAACGACGCACGGCGCGCGGGATACCCTCTGAAAACAACCGCCAGATGGCTCCGCGTATCCCCTCTTGCGGGGCATAGACCACCAGATAGGCGCGGGCGCAAAGGGCCTCGAGATAGGCAAGCAACGCCTTGTCCATCGAAATAGAGCGCGCAACGCTAAGCGAGTTCATCGCTTGGCGGTACAGGCTGGCCAGTTTGTGCACCTGTTCGTATCTCAACGCGCCAACGCCGGATCTTTCCGCCCATGACAGCAGGGTTTCCAGCTCTTTCCAACCGGGTTCGCGTTCGGCCCGAAAACGGGATGAGCGGATAAGGTTGGTGTTCTGGTTGGGGCGGATTGTCATATCAGCTCCTGCGATTTGATATCGATATAGCGCGAGATTAGGCTGGCTGTTAGCTGTTCGGGTGTGGTGTCCAGACACAGAATGCCAAGGCGGCGCAGCCGGTCCAGCACCGCGCGGCGTTCACGCATCAATTGCTGGGCGGAAACGGCTTTGGCAATTGCATCCATGGATACGTCGGTGGTGTGGGCGATCCGGTGCAATTCGGGATCGCGCAGCGCAACATACAGCACCAGATGCTGGCGGGTGATTACAGCCAGGTTTTCGGCCAGAAGTTCTGCGGTTACGCTGTCGACAAAATCGGAAAACACCACCACAAGGCTACGGCGGGCAAGGGTGCCGTTCAATTGTGTCAGCCCCAGCGTGTGATTGGTTTCGGCAGTTTCCTGCTGGATCGTGGCACAGTGTTTCTGGATATGCCCAAAGGCACGGCGGCCGGGACGTGGCGGGATAAACTGGTGCGGGCGGCTGTCAAAGCTGTAGAATCCGACATTATCGCCGCCCAACCCACCTGCCCATGCCAGTGAGAGGGCGGCATTGATCGAATGGTCCAGCTTGGACAGATTGCCAATGCGTTCGCCCATCAGATAACCGGTGTCCAGACAAAGGATGATCTGGTGGTTGCGTTCGGCATGGGTCTCGCGCGCCACAAGATTGCGCATTCTGGCCGAGCGTTTCCAGTCAATGCTGCGCGGGTCCATACCTATCTGGAATTCGCGCAACTGCCGAAATTCCGAGCCTTCGCCCTTTAGACTAACATCCTTCAGCCCGTCAATCAGCGGCAACATCTGCGTGTGGATTTCGCCGTTCAACACCGGTGCGATATCCGGCGCGATGTCGATTTCCAGATCCAGCGGCCATGCGGGCAGGATTTCAAACAGCCCAAGCCGCGAGGCAAAGCGCAACGACAGGCGGTTTATTTTCGCAGTACCACGTTCCAGCAAGGTTAGCGGAATATCGGACCGCGCATTGTTTTGGGCTGCTTCGATTTCAAGCCATACAGTCGGTGCCGGCATGGCCAGTTCCGGCCCATGCGCCAGCCGGATTTCGATATGATGCGGCATGGTGCCTTTGCGCGCGGTGATTGTTAGCCCCAGCGGTGTGGTGCTGCCGACAAATCCGTTATCGGCCAGATCGGCAGAGATCGCAAAATTGCGGGCGGCAGGGGACAAAAGCAGATCGACCAATGCCACCAATGCCACCGCCCCCCAAAGGACACCGGCGATCAGGTTGCCATCTTGCCGGATCAGTCCGATCAGGACTGTGGCAGCGGCCAGCGCCAGAACCAGCGCGATAAGGCGGCGGGACGGTCGCATTCTAGCGCGGCGCGTCGGTGCGGTTAAGGATCGTGGTCAGCACGTCGTCCGAGGTCCGCCCCTCGATTTCGGCAGATGGTCCCAAAACCAGCCGGTGACGCAATGCCGGCAGCAACAGCGCCTGAACGTCATCGGGGATGGCGTAATCACGCCCCTCCAGCGCGGCCTTGGCGCGAACAGCCGCGGCGACTTCGTTTGCGGCACGGGTCGAGGCGCCGTGCAGGATTTCACTGTCGTTGCGTGTGGCGCGGACCAGATCGACGATATAGGTCAGGATTGTTTCATCCAGCCGAATGGAATCGACCAGTGCGTGCCCCGCATGCAAGGCTTTGCGGCCCAGAACCTTGCGCAGGTTTGTCCGCCCGCCATCCGACCGCAACGGCAGGCCCGCACTGTGGGTCAGGATGTCGATTTCGGATTGCCGGTCGGGGAACTCTACAACCAGTTTGAACAGAAAGCGGTCCAGCTGGGCCTCGGGCAGGGGATAGGTTCCGTGTTGCTCGATCGGGTTCTGGGTGGCGACGATAAAGAAATCCGCACCCAGCGGGTAACTGGTGCCGTCAATTGTCACTTCGCGCTCATTCATCGCCTGCAGCAGCGCCGATTGCGTTTTGGGCGGGGCGCGGTTGATTTCATCGGCCAACAGGATATCGGTAAAGATCGGCCCCTTGGTCAGACGAAATTCATTGGTTTCAAAGTTGAACAGGTTCACACCCAGCACATCCCCCGGCATCAGATCGGGGGTGAACTGCACGCGACCGAAATCAAGGTCGATCACCTGTGCCAGACAGCGGGCAACCAGCGTTTTGGCGGTGCCCGGCGGCCCTTCCAGCAAACAGTGCCCGCGGGCAAAGACAGCCAGCAACAGCATGTCGATCAGTTGCTTTTGGCCTTGAACGACCGAGCCGATTTCAGTGTGGATTTCGTCGGCGAGTGATTGGAATTCAGATAGGTCCATGATGTTCCATAACCTTTTGCAAAAGAGCATGATAAGAGGCAAGCAGCCGGTGAAGTTGTTGGGGGGGCATGGCGGGCGCGTCCTGCATAAGCGATTTGGCAACGCTGCCAAAATCCTTTGCAAGATCGGGGTTCCGTCGCCCCAGAAGATTCAAAAAACGCGTTTCGGCCTTTTGGCCGACGTCCCCGCCAAAGCTTTGATGGCTAAGCTCCTGAAGTTGAGCGCGCACAAAGTCGGCCACCATACGCCCGTCATTTCCCGAAAGGCGCAACAACCGCGCTTTGGCGTCAATTGCAGCGCGTTTCGAAATTTCGCGGGATTTGCGGTTGTCAGGCTGAAGGGGGCCAAACCGTTTGCTGCCGCGCCAGTAAACGGCGGCAAGGGTGATCAAAAGGGCAGCCCAGTAGATCGAAAAAGGATATTGAAAGAACCGCTCAAATTCCGCAGCACCGCGTTTGTAATCCTGTCGTTCATCATCGCGCTCAAGTGCCGTAAGCAAATCTGGACTGCGGTCAATGTAAACCGGCCGTTCATCATCACCACGCAAACCGGCCAGAAAGGCGATAACATTGGCAGCGTTATCAGCCACCGCCAAACCGTGGTTGTTTATCAGGTCGGGATCGGACACAAAGTAGACAGGATGCGGCATATCATCGGGCCGACAGGCGATCACCAGTGCACCAGCATTGAACCTTACTTTTGTTTTGCAGGTTTTGGGCAGCGTGGCACGGTCAAATGTCTGGGCATGGAACAAAGCAATGTCATCGCCGCTTGCCAGTGTCTCGACGCTGAATTCCGGTCCGCCCCGTTGCAACCGGATGCCTCCCAATCCGATCTGTGGCAATACCCTGTCAAAATCATCTAAAGGGATTAGCGCCTGCTGATGTGCGATTCCGGTTTCAACCAGCGCCCCACGCCATTTTGGCAGCAGTACAACTGTCTCGATTTCCTTGATTTTGTCCGAGAAATTATCCAGCGGGATGTCACGCAGATTGCCGCTGTTCAACATCTCCTCGACGGTGTCCGGTTCGGGGGTATCGCGGCGAAGATCAAGGTCGTAAAGCGGCAAAATACGCAGCCCCAGATCGCCAACCGCAGGGTGAAGACGCGGATGTGAATTGCGGATCGGGATACCGGCCTGTTGCAGCCACGGCCCCATTGCCTTTATGCCGATTGGCGATGCATCAAGAGCGCGGTCGCGGGCACTGCCCCCGAACATGGTCATCAGGAAAAATCCAGCCACCAGCAATCCGCCCACAACCACCATCGGGACGATAGCTGCGTTTTGGCCGCGATCAGGGTTTTTGGGAGCTTTAGCCATCAGACCGCCCGCGCTTTTTGATTGGCATTTAATATAGACCGTCCGGTCTCCAGCGCTTTGTCAAACACACCATCACTGACGGGTCGACCGCCATAATGGGCAAGCTCGGCTTGCTGCAGAACGGTTTCCAACCCGCCAAGGTGCGGCCAGTGATTGGGAAGGCGGCCAAAAGCGCTTCTTTCAGTGTCGGAGCGGGCAAAGCGGGTGCTGGTCGTTTGCGCAGCGGCCAACAGGCAATAGCGCAACAGCAAAACCATTGCGGCACCGCGATCCGGCATCGCTGCTATTTGACTTAGCCTGCTATTGGCATCCAGATTGATTTCACTGTTCGATATTTTCCAGTTGTCGGGCGCGCTGGTATTCGGGGATGTATCGGTCGGGTCGCGGGACAATAGAATACCGCTGCCGCCAAACTTCATCCACAAAAACAACCCCCCCAGAAAAATCCCAACCGCCAGAACCACCCCGAATCCGTTCAGGTGAATAGGCTTCGTGCGCTTTATTCTGGATCGCGGGTTTGCTTTTGCTTTGCCAGACGCAAGCTGACCCTCCAGTTCGGTTACATATCGGGGATCGGTTTTTGCACCGTTTTGCGTGGCGATACTGCGATAGCTGTCTGTTTCGTCGCCTTTGGGGGCTTTTATGGTTTTGATGACCGAATAATCGGCTTTGGAAGCGCTTTCATCCTGTGCGGTTGCTGTCAGTGGCATCACTGCCAATAGAAACAGACAGCGCCAAAACACAGGACGAAAGCGTTTAAACAAGTGGTTAGGAAAATACATCCGCGCTATTCTGTACTTTAAGGGGGTCCTGGCCGTACTTATTGTCCCCGTCAGTGCCTTTCAGGACTGTTATGACAAACGCAACAATGCTGACGACAACTCCCACATATGGGACAAAGCCAACAACAATTATAAACAATATCCACCAACCGGAAAGATTTCGATCATGAAAGCGCCGCACATAAACTGTAATTTGTGGGATTATAAGGTAGATAAACAGAAAACCACCGACAACCATAAAAGCAAGTGGACCGAATCCAGTAGGCTCGGAATTGTTAAAAAGAAGGTTGATCAAGACGCTGGCGAAAACCGCGAAGACAACAATGATCACAATAAAAAACAAGTAAAAATACCAATATTCCGAACGGGACGCTCTGCCCTGAAATGTAAAATATTTCTCGCGCATGCAGGTGCGAACTGCTTCTTTAAATCCCATCGGTCAATCTCCTATTTGCAACACAACTTTTCGTTGCGTTTACGGGATAATCCGGGGCGCTGAAACAGATTTCGTTGCTGCTAATACAGGCAGGATTGCAGGTGTTGCATGAAAGGCCCATTGGATTGCTTGGTGTGGAATGCATTGGATACCCCTAACCGGTCGCATTACAGGCAACCTGTATTGGCGGGACAATCTGCCTAATGGAATAATTCGGAAAATCCGTATTTAGCGTAATGACAGTTTCCCGGCGGTTTAATATATGCGGGGTGAATGAGAGGGCGATTTTAATGGTTGGATCACAAGGACGGGCGACGGAACTGGACAGTCTGCGCGAAACTTTCGGTGCAGAACGCGTGGCCGAGGACGAGCGGCGCGGTGCTGTGCGGGCGTTATTTGACCGGATCGCACCACGTTATGATCTGATGAATGATCTGATGAGTTTCGGGCTGCACCGGCTGTGGAAACGCGCCACGGTGCGGGTGGCGCTGGACCGGTTGCAGGGCATGGATGGCCCGCTGGTTGATCTGGCGGG
>CAZIDQ010000136.1:0-7497 GCA_964538015.1 uncultured Marinosulfonomonas sp. | reverse complement strand
TAGATAGGGGGGGTAATCATGGCGGGCACGAAACAGCCCGAAAAACTGATTGGCCACGTTTTCACCCGTCCCTGCGGTGTCGATCAGCGGTTGCAGGATATCCATCTGGATCAGGTCTTGCAGGATATGGCGCCCGAAATAACGGCATCTTAACTTGGTCACATGCGGGCGGGTGAACAGGGCCGCGTGCATTGCGTCCATTTCGTCTTCGGGGTCATAAAGCAGGAACATTGCATCGGCCCCGTCGATCATATCGGGCGCATACCCGTAGCGATCGGTGAACGAGGTCCGGCGGCAGGATTTGAAGCGGTGATCCCATTCGGTTACGCGCGGATCCATCGTGGCCTGCGGGCTGATTGCAATGACAGTGCTGCCCGGCGCGACCACCGAATAGGCCGCCGCTGCATAGCCGCAAGCGCTGGCACCCAGAAAAATCACGCGGTCGAAATCCTCGAAAAACCCTTCATCCACCAGCTGGTCAAAATAGTCATAGATTGCCTGATCCCGAAACCATGTGTTGCCATCCGATAGCAGCCCCAGATGCGACCAGCCATTATCCTTGATCAGGTCAAACCCCAGCGGCAGGCCTTTGATGCTGTCCCTGCGGATTTCGTCGATGTTTTCAAAGGTGACCAGCAATGTCGGCGAGGCCTCGGTCAACAGCGCATAATGCCTGTTGCCGATCCTTTCAAAGAATCCGGGTTCGTCACCGATGCTTTGTAAACCGGCAAGCCACTCTTGCTTGCCTGCGTCCGGGAGGTTGGAGCGCATGTGCGGGTCGTCCTTCATTCAGGGGATCCTTGGATATATTGTGTGGTTGATATTTCATTTAAATAGGGCAAAAATATGAATGGATTAGGTGTAAAAATGTATCAAACAGTGCGATCCGTGGTCAATCTCTTATGGCGGGATTCATTGTTGTCGGGTGGTGGATAATGGCAAGTTTTTCTTGCCGCAACGGTTAGAGGCAGAGCCGCATAAGCAGGAATCAATCAGAAGGGTAGCCCGGCAATCGAATCCTAAGCGCGCCGCATCGTGGCGGTAAGCGCCCCCATCGTGATCAATGCAACACCGCCGGTGCGGTTTATCCACGTCAGCACCTTGGGGCTGCGGATGCGTTGCCCCAACTGATCCGCCAGCAGCGCATAGGCCAGCGCGTTCACGGCACCAAGGCTGACAAAGGTGGCCAGCATGGTCAGGAATTGCGGCATGGCGGGCAGGTCGGCGCTCAGGAATTGCGGCACAAAGGCGATGATAAAGATAATCCCTTTGGGGTTTAGTGCTGTGACCAGCGCCGAATGGGCAAAGATGCGTTTGGTCGGTGTTGGTACGGGCGTTGTGACATCCGCCAGATGTGGCGGGCTGCGCAACAGTTTGATCCCCAGAAACACCAGATAGGCCGCGCCGATCCACTTAAGCGCCGTAAACGCCCAAGCCGAGGTCAGCAGGATTGCCCCCAGCCCAGCCAGCGACAGGGAAACCGCGATGAAATCCCCCAGCGCCACACCAAGGGCTGTGGCTACGGCCACACGCCGCCCCTGCGTTAATGCATAAGACACCACCAGCATGATTGTCGGACCCGGAATCACAATCACCACAAAGGACGCCGCCGCAAAAGCAAGCCAGAGGTCCAGCGGCATGGCTTAACCTATCCCGAAAACGTAGCTCGCGCCGATCACGACGAAAGGCACCAGAAACGGGGCAGGGACAAGGGTTAAGAAAATCAGACCAATATTCGGATCAGCTTCCATATTTGGAGCACCTTTTAAACAATAACAATCAGGCCAGGATAAACAGGATCACAAAGGGTTGCAACGGCTGTGGCATCAGCACCAATAACACTATTGTTGTAACCGTGATCATCCGGCTCTCTTAGAAAAACGCCTGAAGACCCGTCTGCGCCCGCCCAAGGATCAGCGCATGCACATCATGGGTCCCTTCATAGGTGTTCACGGTTTCAAGGTTCACCATATGGCGGATCACCTGGAATTCCTCGCTGATACCATTGCCGCCGTGCATATCGCGGCTCATGCGGGCGATATCCAGCGCCTTGCCGCAGTTGTTGCGCTTCATCATGCTGATCATTTCGGGCGCGGCGTTGGCCTCGTCCATCAGGCGGCCAATCCGCAATGACCCTTGCAGGCCCAGCGTGATTTCTGTCTGCATATCGGCCAGTTTTTTCTGGAATAACTGGGTGCCCGCCAGCGGCTTGTTGAACTGCTTGCGGTCCAGCCCGTATTGCCGTGCCGCGTGCCAACAGAATTCAGCCGCCCCCAGCACACCCCACGAAATGCCGTAACGGGCGCGGTTCAGACAACCAAACGGTCCCTTCAGGCCCTCGACATTGGGCAGCAGGGCATCTTCGCCTACCTCGACACCATCCATCACGATTTCACCGGTAATGGATGCGCGCAAAGACAGCTTACCGCCGATTTTCGGCGCAGACAGACCTTTGGCGCCTTTTTCCAGCACAAAGCCTTTGATTTTGCCGCCGTGGGCCTCGGATTTGGCCCAGACCACGAACACATCGGCAATCGGGCTGTTGGAAATCCACATTTTGCTGCCGGTCAGCTTGTAACCAGTCGCGGTTTTCTCGGCCCGCGTTTTCATGCCGCCCGGATCAGACCCCGCATCGGGTTCGGTCAGGCCAAAACAGCCGATCAGACTACCGGCAGCCAATCCGGGCAGGTATTTCTGCCGCTGCTCCTCGGTGCCATAGGCATAGATCGGATACATCACCAGTGACGATTGCACCGACATCATCGAGCGATAGCCGCTGTCCACCCGCTCGATTTCCCGCGCGACCAGTCCATAGGTGACATAATTCGCGCCCAGCCCGCCGTATTCCTCGGGCACCGTGGTGCCCAGCAAACCGGCATCTCCCATCTCGCGGAAAATATTCGGATCGGTGGTCTCGTTGGCATAGGCCTCGATCACCCGTGGCTGCAACACGCCTTGCGCAAACTCGCGGGATGCATCGCGCAACATACGCTCGTCCTCGCTCAGCTGGTCCTCCATCCGGAATGCATCTTCCCAGTTAAAACGGGACAGATCAGGGGCATCTTTGGGCTTCAGCGCGGGCGTTGTCATGGCGGTCTCTCTCCAGTCAGGGTTTCGCAGGGCCACTTGAAACGGTTTGGGGCAAGAGTCGCAAGGGAAATCATCGCGCTTGCAATGAAAATCTGCCCCCTTGACCTTGCCGCCCCTGCGTGCAGTCTGATTGAGGGAACGAAAGGGCGATAATGGGTCACGACATAGCTTCGATTGACGATGTAACGGCGCTGCTGGCCGAACAGGGCTATATCTGTGGCCGCGATCTGGCAACGGTGGTGTTTTTGGCGCTGCGCCTTGGTCGGCCGCTGTTTTTGGAAGGCGAAGCAGGGGTGGGCAAAACCGAAATCGCCAAAGCCATTTCCGCTGCCCTTGGCCGTCGCCTGATCCGCCTGCAATGTTACGAGGGGCTGGATGCTTCTAGCGCCGTCTATGAATGGAACTTTGCCGCGCAAATGGTGGCGATCCGCACCGCCGAAGCGGTCGAGGGCACGGACCGCGAGGCCTTAGTGGACGAGCTGTTTTCCGAACGCTACCTGATCCGCCGCCCGCTGCTCGAGGCAATGAGCGAGCAGTCCGGCGGCGCCCCCGTGCTGCTGATTGACGAGCTGGATCGCACGGACGAGCCATTCGAGGCATTTTTGCTGGAAGCGCTGTCCGATTTTCAGGTCACCATCCCCGAACTGGGGACCATCAAGGCGCCAGAACCACCCATTGTGATCCTGACCTCCAACCGCACCCGCGAGGTGCATGACGCCTTAAAACGCCGCTGCCTCTATCACTGGGTCGAATACCCCACGTTTGAACGCGAGCTGGAAATCCTGCAAGCCCGCGCCCCCGAAGCGAGTGCTGCCCTATCACGCGAGGTGGTTGCCTTTGTCCAACGCTTGCGCACCGAAGATCTGTTCAAAAAACCCGGCGTGGCCGAAACCATCGACTGGGCCAAATGCCTGCTGGCGCTGGATGTGATTGATCTGTCGCCCGATGTGATCGCCGATACCTTGGGTGCGATCCTGAAATATCAGGACGACATCCAGAAAATCGCCAGTGGTGAAATCGCCAAAATCCTGAACGACGCCAAAGCCTCGCTCGATACGCCCTAACTTCTTCTTTTTCTAAATATCCGCGCCGCAGGCAACGGCGACCGCGTCAGCGGGCGCAAAACCTGCAGTAATTCATGCCCGTTTCAATCGCGCAGCCCGTCCACCACGCCGCTTCACCACCAATGGTTTGCGCCCCTCAAGTTCGGCCAAAACTGCCGCCCGTTCGCTATCACCCATCACGGACCAGCGCGAAATTTCATCCATGCTGCGCAAACACCCCGTGCACAGTTGCGCCTCGGGGTGGATCACGCAGATATTGACGCAAGGCGACTGCACCTCGTCACGTTTCCAGACCTCATCCATCCCGTTTCAAATGCCCCAAACGATCCATCACCCCTTGCAGGATATATCCGGCGGCCACGTGGTCGATCACCTCGGCCCTGCGCGCCCGCGATGTATCGGCTTCCAGCAAAGCCCGTTCGGCGGCGACGGTGGACAGGCGTTCGTCCCAGAACCCGATTGGCAGGTCTGTCAGGCGCGACAGGTTACGGGCAAAGGCGCGGGTTGACTGGCAACGCGGCCCTTCCGAGCCATCCATATTGCGTGGCAATCCCAATATGATCCCGCCCAGATCACGCTTGGCAGCGATTTCCAGCAGACGTGCCGCATCCACGCCGAATTTCTTGCGCTTGACGGTTTCCAGCGGGGTGGCGACTGTCAGAAGATTATCGGACACCGCAACGCCAATGGTCTTGGTCCCCAGATCCAGCCCCGCAAGCGCGCGCATCGGCGCCAAAGCTTCGGCAAAATCTTCGATCGCGTCATAGATCATTCCGCCACACCGGCCCTAAGTGCCATGGTGCGAATGGTTTCCAGTGCGGCGCTGTCACCCGCGAATACCTGCTGTGCCTCGCCCCAGATTTTCGCCGCGCGGTCCTTGTCGCCCAGCACACCCAATGCGCCGATCAACTGCGCCCATTCCTGCGCGCTGCCACCTTCGCTTGCCAGCCGCTCGGACAATTGCGAAACCATGTTCTGGATCATCTCCTGACGCTCTTGCGGCGTCATATCCGAGGCCGCCGCAACCGCATCCGCATCCGGCCCTGCCACCGCCGGCCCACTGGGCAATGCTGGCAGACGGTAATCCACACCGGCAAACGCCGCCGCATCCTCGATCTGGGCGCGGATTGGCGGTACCCACGCGTCATCGGGGCGGCTTGCCTCCAATAAATCGCGCCACATCCGGAATGCCACATCTGGGCGGCCGTTCTGGGCAAACATCAGGCCGGAATAATACCGCGCCTTGCCGTTCTTGGCGTCCCGTGTCAGCGCCTTTTGCAACGCGGTCTCGGCCTCGGGGGAAACATAACCGCCAGCGGCCATAATCATCAGATCGGCCAGATCGGCGTAATCCTCGGCGGTGGCGTCATCCCCCTTAAGTTCAAGCACACGGATATGGGCACGGTAAGCGGCATCATAATTGCCCAGCGCGGCCTCGTTTCCGGCCAACAATTGATGCCCCTTCAAATCATCCGGACGTTCGGCAATCGCAGCGCGCAGCTTGGCCACTAATTCCATGTGGCGTGGATCAATCTCGGCGGTCACAGGCGGCATCTGCGCCTCGATCTCGGTTTGCGAGGGGCGGGCCTCGCGGGCCTTTTCGGCCTGATCAAAACGCAGTTGCAACGGCAGGTCCGGATAGCCCGGCGCGCCGATCCGCTGGTAAACCCCGACCGAGGCCGCTAAAATAACCAGCGCCCCCAAAATCGCCCCGTACGTTATGGCTTTGGGCGCGCGATGCACCTCTTCGGCACTTTGCAACGCCTTGTCCGCATCCAGAATCCGGCGCGATACTTCGGTCTTGATCCGCGCGGCCTCTTCCTTGGAAACCACCCCGCGTTCCTGATCCTGCTCGATCCCCGCCAGTTGGTCACGATAAACCTGCAGGTCGAATTCGGCCGCCGCCACGCCGGTATCCTGCCCGCGCAACAGCGCCAACGCCAACAACGCAGCGACCACAAGGACAAGCACGCCAATCACAATCCAGAACGCCATAGGTTTTTTCGCCTTTCGTTAAATTCCGCCCCCCGTGTATCGCGAAATTGACCAGCGCAAAAGGGCGAAACCGACGCAGGCAGATCACAGATCCGCCAGCACATCTAAATTGCCGATATGTCGCATATTTTCCCCATTGTGCCGCAGGCGTGCGCGGCTAAACTTGCCACGCGTATCAATACTGTGGTGCAGGGGCCGCTTTGCCCCTTTAGGGGATTCGAAATATGAGACGTTATTCCGCATTTGCCATCGCCCGCGAGGCCCTGCGTTACCATTCCGGCTGGGGCAAGGCGTGGCGTTCACCCGAACCAAAGAAATCCTATGACGTGGTGATTGTCGGGGCAGGGGGCCACGGGCTGGCCACCGCCTATTATCTGGGCAAGAATTTCGGCATCACCAATGTGGCGATTCTGGAAAAAGGCTGGCTGGGCGGCGGCAACACAGGCCGCAACACCACCATCATCCGCTCGAACTACCTGCAAGACCCATCCGCCGCGATCTATGAAAAGGCCCGCAGCCTGTATGAAACCATGTCGCAGGACCTGAACATGAACGTGATGTTCAGCCCGCGCGGCGTGATGATGCTGGCCCAGACCCAGCACGAAATCCGCGGCTTTCAGCGCACCGCACAGGCCAACGCGTTTCAGGGGGTGAAAACCGAATATATCAGCGCCCAGCGGGTCAAGGAACTGGTGCCGATCATGAATATCTCCGGCCCGCGCTACCCCGTTCTGGGCGCGCTGTGGCAGGAACGTGCAGGCACAGGGCGCCATGACGCGGTGGCATGGGCCTATGCGCGTGCTTGTTCGGGCATGGGTATGGACATCATCCAGAAATGCGAAGTCACGGCGGTGAACCAGTCAAACGGCCAAGTCACCGGCGTTGAAACCACACGCGGCACGATTGGCTGCAAGAAGCTGGGGATGCTGGTGGCGGGCAACTCTGGCGATCTGGCGCGCATGGCGGGGTTCCGTCTGCCGATGGAATCTGTGGCCCTTCAGGCGCTGGTATCCGAGCCGATCAAACCCTGCCTTGATGTCGTTGTGATGGCCAACACGGTGCACGGCTATATCTCGCAATCGGACAAGGGCGAATTCGTGATCGGCGGCGGCACGGATATGTTCAACAACTACACCCAGCGCGGATCGTTCCACCATATCGAGGAAACCATCCGCGCACTGGTCGAAACCTTCCCGATGATTTCACGCATGAAAATGATGCGCCAGTGGGGCGGGATTGTGGATGTGACGGGGGACCGCTCGCCGATCATCTCGACCACGCCGCTTGGCAACTGCTTTATCAACGGCGGCTGGGGGACGGGCGGATTTAAATCCATTCCGGGGTCTGG
>CAZIDQ010000135.1:0-7587 GCA_964538015.1 uncultured Marinosulfonomonas sp. | reverse complement strand
CCAACCCTTTGTCCAAAGAAGTGCAAGTATTTGCTCCACCGTTTCCCGCCCTTACCTTGCCTCAACCTAGCGTAGTTTAGGGTGGGAATTGGCGCAAGGCTTATGCGTTACGGTATTACATGCCGCGCGCGGGCGCCGCGTTCGATGGCGGCGGCGTGCAAGCGGTCGATGTTGAATTCATAGCGGATTTCTTCGAGCAGGCGCAGTTCGGCCTCTTTTAGCTGACCATCCGCAGCGGCCACATCGCAGGCCAGCGCATAGGCGGTTTCATACAGCCGTTCGGGCAAATCGTTGCGGATCAGGCCGAACAGGGCGTCCAGACCGTCCTCTTCGCCAAACAGGTCGAACACGGTTTGCGACACCGTTTTCACACGATCCATATCATAGCCCGCAAACACCGGCAGGTGGTTGACGATGGCCTGAATGGTCACAAGTTCCGAGGTGCGGATGTTTTCATCCGAAGCCGATACGGCGATCATTACAGCAACAAGGCAATCCTGCGGGGTCAGCGAATGGGGGATCTGGTTCACGGTATAATCCTAAATATGGGGCAAACTATGGGGCCAGAATATTGACGCGGGCGGGGCAGGGCAATAGGGACGTTTGCAAAGACGGGTGTAATTGCCCAAAACCTGCCGAGAAAGTGAAACAAATGCCCGAACTGCGTGAAGCCGCGATGAATTCCAAAGCCTGGCCCTTTGAAGAGGCGCGCCGCGTTTTGAAACGGCTGAACGGCAAGACGCCGGAAAAAGGCTATGTTTTGTTCCAGACCGGCTATGGTCCGTCGGGGCTGCCGCATATCGGCACCTTTGGCGAGGTGGCGCGCACAACGATGGTGCGGCTGGCGTTTGAGGCGTTATGTGATATTCCGACCAAGCTGATTTGTTTTTCCGATGATATGGACGGGTTTCGCAAGGTGCCTGGCAACCTGCCCAATCAGGAAATGCTGGCCGAGGATCTGAACCTGCCGCTGACCAAAGTGCGCGATCCGTTTGGCACGCATGAGGGGTTTGCCCAGCACAACAACGCGCGGCTGTGTGCGTTTTTGGACAGCTTCGGGTTTGAATATGATTTTGCCTCGTCCACGGAATATTACAACAGCGGCAAATTTGACGACGCCCTGCTGACGGCGCTGGAGCGGTTTGACAAGATCATGGAGATTATGCTGCCAACCTTGGGGGCCGAGCGGCAGGCGACCTATTCGCCGTTCCTGCCGGTTTCGCCCAAGACCGGCCATGTGCTGCAGGTGCCGACGCTGGAGCGCAATGTGGAAAAGGGCACGATCGTTTATGAAGAGCCGGATGGCGAACGCATGGAAGTGCCTGTGACCGGCGGTCATGTGAAGCTGCAGTGGAAGCCCGATTGGGGCATGCGCTGGGCCGCGCTGGGGGTCGATTACGAAATGTCGGGCAAGGATCTGATCGACAGTGTGACGCAATCCAGCAAGATTTGTGCAGCCCTTGGGGCGCGGCCTCCGGTCAGCCTGTCGTATGAATTGTTCAACGACGAGCAGGGGCAGAAGATTTCCAAGTCCAAGGGCAATGGTCTGACGATGGAAGAATGGCTGGCCTATGCGCCGCCGGAATCCTTGCAGTATTTCATGTATCTGAAACCGAAAACCGCCAAGCGGCTGTATTTCGATGTGATCCCCAAAGCGGTGGATGAATATCACCAGCAGTTGCGGGCCTATCCGACGCAGGATCTGAAGGCGCAGTTGAACAATCCGGTCTGGCATTTGCACGAGGGCAACCCGCCGGAAAGCAAAATGGTGGTGCCCTTTGCGATGTTGCTGAATCTGGCCAGCGTGGCGGCGGCCGAGGACAAGGACGCGTTGTGGGGGTTCATCAAGCGGTATGCGCCGGATGCCAGCCCAAAAACCCATGCCGATCTGGATGCCGCAGCGGGCTATGCGGTGAAGTATTACAACGACTTTGTGAAGCCGCAGAAAACCTATCGTCTGCCCGACGACAAGGAACGCGCCGCGATGCAGGATTTGCTGGAGCGGCTGAAGGCGTGGGATGGCGGTCTGGATGGAGATGCGTTGCAATCCATGGTGTTTGCGGTGGGCAAGGAACACGGATTCGAGCCGCTGCGCGACTGGTTCAAGGCATTATACGAGGTGCTGTTGGGTGCGTCCCAAGGGCCGCGTTTTGGCGGGTTTATTGCGTTATACGGTGTGGATGAAACTGTGGCGCTGATTGAAAAGGCGCTGGCGGGCGGGCTGGTTTAAGGCAAAACTGATATGGCGCAAAAGGACCGGCTGAAGTGGGACGCGAAATATAGCGATGGTCATCACCTGATTGAAAAGGGTGAGGCCAGTTTCATGCTGAAGCGGTTCTATGACAAGGCACCGGCAAAGCGGGCGCTGGATGTGGCCTGCGGTACAGGGCGCAATGCGCTGTTTTTGGCGGAACACGGGTTTGTGGTGGATGCGCTGGATATATCGCCGGTGGGGCTGCAGCGGTTGCAGGATCATGCCGAACAGATTTCAGGGGCTGGCAAGGTGAATTGCCAAGTTGTTGACCTTGATGAGTATTCTCCGCCCAAAGCAAGCTATGATCTGATTGTTGTGACCAATTATCTGAATCGGGATTTAATCCCGAAACTGGCCCGTGCGTTACGTGAGGGCGGGATATTGGTGATTGATACGTTCATGGTGGATTCCCGAAACGGATCGCAGGATTTTAATCCTGATTACCTGCTGCGTGCGGGCGAATTGCCCACTTATTTTGACAGCAGCTATGAGGTATTGGCATTTGAGGATGCCCGAAAAGGGCGTTGCAATAATGCACTGTTGAAACAGGCAATCGCGGTGCGAAAGATTCCAGTCTGATCCAGCGAGTGCGCTCTACCGAACGCAAGGGTTAAGGCTGGTTAACCCCCCTTTGATACATCTTTCCCCTATTCGGGCCATTGGGTCCGGACCTTCAAAAGACAACTGAAATTTGAGCGGATTGATGGCGGCCAGTGGCCCCATTCGCGGCGCCGTAGGCCCGCGTGTGTTCCGGATATGTGAAAAGGGGTTAGGATGAACAAAGCGATCACCGACGGGTTGGTTTTTACACCGCCAGAGTTTGCCAGCGGGTTGAATGTCTGGTCCAGTCAGGACGGGTTGGCAGGGCAGGACACCTATGCGGGCGCGGCCAATGCGGCCTTTGTGCCGGCGGATGCGGATTTTAGCGGTTGTCTGGAGCTGGTCAAAACCACGGCCACGCAAAAGCTACGTTATATGGGGCAAACGCCGATTCTGCCGGGGTGCTATTTGCGCATCACCGTCAAGGTCAAGGCGATGAGCGGCAACCTGATGGATGTGCGCATTGCCGGTTGGGCCGGGGACGCGACCGATACCCATGTGCCCGGACTGGTCGAGGTCGGGCCGAGTGTGACGCTGACCTCTTATGGCGAGGTGGTGACGGTTTCGGCGATTGTCGGCACGGGTGTGCGCAACGGTGTGGATATGCAATGGGGCAGCGCGCCGGCTTACGGGCATTTCGGGCTGGATTTGACGGGGCCGACCGGCGGGGTAATCCGTATTGACGATTTCCAGATCGAGGACATCACCGGTGCGTTTTTGCGTGACATGATGGATTGGGTCGACGTCAAGGATTACGGCGCGATTGGTGATGGTGTGGCCAATGATCAACCGGCGTTCGAGGCCGCGGATACGGCCGCGAACGGGCGGCGGGTGCTGATTTCTGCGGGCAATTATTATCTGGCGGATCATGTTACCTTTGAAAATCCTGTGCGGTTTGAAGGCACCGTGACGATGCCGGTTGCCAAGCGGCTGGTGCTGCGCAAAAACTTTGATCTGCCGACCTATATCAACGCCTTTGGCGACGAGGAACTGGCGATCAAGAAGGCGCTGCAAACGCTGCTGAACTATTCCGATCATGAATCGCTGGATATGGGTGGACGTCGGATAGAGCTGACGGCGCCAATTGATGTGCAGGCGGCAGTGGCCAACCAAACAACATTTGAATCACGCCGTGTGCTGCGTAACGGGCAGTTTAACATCATTGCGGGGGCTGCGTGGGATACGGATGTTGTGACTTCGGTTGCGACCTATTCGGCGGGGGACCCGAAAACCCTGACAGCTGTTGCCAATGTGGCGAATGTCAAAGTCGGATCGCTGGTTGAAGGTGCTGGCGTGGGCCGCGAGGTTTACGTGCGGGCCGTGAATGTAGGCGCGGGGACTGTGACGTTGAACCATGCGCTGTACGGGGTGGCGGGGACGCAGACCTATACGTTCAAGCGGTTCAAATACGCGTTGGATTTTGGCGGCTTCGTCAAGATGAGCCGGTTTGAACTGGATGAAGTCGAACTGATGTGCAACGGCGATGCCAGCGGTGTTATGCTGCCGATGGATGGACGGATGTTCCAGGTCCGCAACAGCAGTATCACGCGGCCAAAGGATCGGGGAATTACCTCGGCGGGGATCGGGTGTCAGGATATCCACATCGACGGCAATCAGTTCCTGTCCAATGAAATGGGATCGCGGGCGCAGGATCGCACCACGGTGATGTTGAATGTGAACAAGAATGACGCAAAAATACGCAACAATCAGGTTCATCGTTTCGCCCATTTCGCGGTGATTGGCGGCACCGGCACCATAATGACCGGTAACCACTGGTATCAGGGCGACAATGAAACCGACGGGTTGCGCACGGCGGGGGTGGTTTTCACCAGCCGGAACCTGAACACGATTGTGGATGGTAATTATGTCGACAACAATTTCATCGAGTTGACGAACGAGCATGATGCCAATCCGAATCTGGTGTCCGGCTATTCCTTTGGCGGGTTGACGATTACGGATAATGTTTTTGTGGTCAGTGATGCGGCGGACTGGTTCAACTGGATTGTGATTACGCCTTACGGCACCGGCCACTCGATTGATGGTCTAAGCATTACCGGTAATTCGTTCCGTTCGATTGTCGGGTCGATTACGCGGGTGGAAAAGGTGGATACGACCCATGCCGATCTGGATTACTGGGCGTTTCGAAATATCGTGTTTGACGCCAATACCTTTCATGGTGTGAACGAACGGGTGCAGAATCCGACCATGGTTGAATTCAGCCAAAATACCAACGCGACAACGTGGAAAGTGCCGTTTACACCGCATTTGCCGTTTGGCGGTTTAACGCGACGGGTGACGGCAATGGTGGCGGACGGGCAGATTACCTCGGGTGCGGCGACGCGGGTGAATACGATGCCTTTTACCGAACGCGCCAAGGGGACCAATCACGACGAGGTCTGGCTGAACTGGTCGGTGGCTTGCCGTGGCAAGGTTCAGGTGACAGCGCGGGTGGACCGGCCATTGTAAAGGCATCCACACGTGTTTGATTTGACAAACGGGGCGCAGAAATGTGCCCCGTTTTTTTGTGTTTGCTTGACCTGCCGTCCGGACTGGCGCAGCCTTGGGGAACGCGTGAACAAATGGAGGATGATATGCGGTTGATGAAAGTATTGGTTCTGGGGGTGGCGATGGTTGTGCCGATCGTGGCAATGGCCGAGAACAAGCCGGTGAATATCCGCCCCGATGTGGCTACGGTTACGGTTGAAACGGGGGCCGGTGCGGTGGAAATTGGCCGTATTCAGGATAACGCAAACCATTTGACCGGCGACTGGGCCCGGACCTCGCGCCCGTGCCCTTTGTTTTGCGTGCAGCCGATGTCCCCCGCCGAAGGGGTGACAACGATTGGCGAGCTGGAAATCATGGATATGTTGCAACGCGAAGACGCTGTTGTCGTCGATAGTCGTGTGGCCAAGTGGTACTATAACGGCACCATTCCGGGCGCACAGCATATCCCCTATACCGAAGTATCTGACCGGTTGGACGAGTTGGGATGCGAGCCCGATTTTGACGGCTGGATTTGTGACAATGCCAAACCTGTGGCATTGTTTTGCAATGGCCCGTGGTGCGGGCAATCCCCTACGGCAATCCGTGCGATGATCGGGGCGGGGTATCCAGCCGAAAAGATATTTTACTATCGCGGCGGGATGCAGGTTTGGCGTATGCTGGGGCTGACTGTGATCGAACCAAAAGACGGATAACCCTTAGGCGGAGGAATAACTAATGCCCAATATTACCAAAGACGGCGCACCCCAAACGGTGATTACCACGTTCGATGTTACCCCCGGAACCTGTGCCGACTTGCAAGAGTTGTTGCAGGATGCCTATGCCGAGGTGATCAGAAACCAGCACGGATTTATCGGCGGAGCTATCCATGTGAATGATGCCGAAACTCGCATTTGCAGCTATTCCCAATGGCAAAACCGCGAGGATTTTCAAGCGATGTTGCGCACCCCCGAAATGCGCCGCCGTAACCGCAAGATCAACGAGTTGTGCAAAGGGTTCGAGCCGGTGATGTATGACGTTGTAGCGTCCTACGATTGATGCCGTTTAAACAAGCGCAGGGGCGGACAGGCCTTGCGCTTGAAATCCGGACACATAGTCTGCGCGATTAAAAGCGCTTCCAGAACCCCAGCTTCAGCTTTTGACTGTCATCCCCAGTCAACCCTTTGATCAGCCCGATTTCGATTTGCGAGCTGTGTTTTTCACCGATGGACCAGACAACCGAAGGGGTGAATTTGGCGTAGCTTGGCCCATCCGGCACTTTTCCGGTTTGCAGTTGCCAGATTAGCATTATCCGTTTTGAGGGTTTCATCCCCCAAGTGAAATCAGCCTTGTAGGTGATGCCCGACTGGCCGGGTACATCGATCGAGGCGTCCAGAACAGTCGCGACACTTGCATCAACGGATAGCCACCCGGTTTTCAATCCCATTCCCCACGCGGCGCCAATTCGGGCCAGTTTCTGTCTAGTGATCGTGCCCCATGGATTTGGAATGGTCTTTTGGCCCAACCCGAAACTTAGTGCCAAATGCGTTGGGCGATCCGGTTTTCCAAACGGAAACCGCAAGAACAGATAAGTTTCGGAAGGGCTGCCTTTTGGCCCGAGATAACCGTCAAATCCAACCGTCAGGCGGCTGGTCAGCCCATATTCGGCATATAGGGATGTCCCGGTTGCATAGCGGGTTTGCGGGGCCGCCGGTATTTCGGTCGAGAAGGATAAAAACACCTCCCCTTTCTCGCGGGGCCACGCGCCAGCAATAATGCTGGAAGGCATAAACAGTAGAAATAACAACAGGATACGCAAATTAAACCCTCGCACTTAACATCCCCGCCACGCGCAGAGTGACGCGAAAATGGTAAACAAGGAGTTAACTTTGACGGGATTCGGGATTGATGTGCATCATGGCAACAGGTTGCGGCGGGCCTATATAATGCCGGTGAACAAAACAGGAGACGTACACATGTACAAGAACATCATCGTACCCGTCGCATTGGACCACGGCCATGATCCGGCCGAGGCTCTTGCCATCGCAAAATCCCTGCGCTCGGAGGGTGGAAAAATCACTCTGATCAGCGTGATCGAGCCGATTGCCGGCTATGTAGCGACCTATATCCCCGAAGGGCAGCTGGAAAAAAACCGGCAGGAAATTATGGGTAATCTGGAAGCGGATGCCGGCGACGATGCCAGCATCAAAACCCGTGTGATCATGGGGCACCCCGGCAGCGCGATTGTGGAT
>CAZIDQ010000134.1:0-7619 GCA_964538015.1 uncultured Marinosulfonomonas sp. | reverse complement strand
GTCAGGCGCCCTTGCGCCCCCAGCCGATCCGCGCCCACAGGCGCTCGTAACCGATATAGGTCATCAGCCCAACGGCAGCATTGGCCAACGCCATCACCCCGCCAACCCGCATTGATCCGGTGAACCCATAGCCCACCGCCGACATGGTGACCAAGCCCAGCAATTGCCAGCAAACGGCCTTGACCCATGTGCGTTTCGGTGTGTCCATTTTGGTGATGTTCCCTTCACAACAGGTCTATCCCGAACGCGGGTTTTTGTGTATTCAGGGAATGGAAAACATTTATACCCCATTGCAGGATAAATTCACCAATGCAGAATAAAACCGACAAACGCGCCCGCGCTGCCCTGTTTCGCACCCGTCTGGCGCAAGCGCTGGAGCTTAGCGGAATGTCCCGAAGTGCGCTGTCGCGGGCGGTGGGGGTGGATCGTTCGACCATCTCGCAATTGCTAAAGGGTCAGGGCACCCGCCTGCCCAATGCGCAGGTGGTGGGGGAATGTGCCGCCGCATTGGGGGTGTCGGCGGACTGGTTGCTGGGTCTGGCGGAACACCCCGAGATGGCGGTCGATCTGCTGGCCTCGGCGATGAGCATCACGCCCGCCTCGCGTGCGCTGGTCGATGCGGAAATCTTCAACTGGCACAAGGAAGCTGCCGGTTACAAAATCCGCCACGTGCCGGCCACCCTGCCCGATATGCTGAAGACACCCGATTTGTTGGCATGGGAATACGAGCCGCAACTGGGCCGTTCGCCCGAACAGGCCACTGGTGCAGCCACCGATCTGCTGGACTGGATGCGCAACACATCCTCGGACTATGAAATCGCCCTGCCCCTGCATGAACTTACGTCCTTTGCCCGTGGCGAGGGCTATTACACCGGCCTGCCCGCCGACATCCGCCGCGCCCAGATTGACCGGATGCTGGAATTGCACGAACAGTTATACCCGTCGCTGCGGTTGTTCCTGTTTGACGCACGGCGTCTGTTTTCCGCCCCAATCAGCATCTTCGGCCCGTTGCTGGCCGTGATCTATCTGGGCCGCAACTATCTGGCCTTTCGGGACAAGGAACGGGTGCAGGGGTTGATCGGCCATTTCGACTGGCTGGTGCGCGAAAGCGTGGTGTCGCCGCGCGATGTGCCGGAGTATTTAAAGGGACTAAGAGGTGAAATTGATTGAAGCGCTACCCCCTATCGCTGCGGCACCTGTTTCGTTAACTCCGACAACGGCAGCGCTGCTTTGTTACTTCGCCCGAACAACCACCAACGGGTCCAGATCATACCCGTTCCAATCCAGAATTTCACGCGCGGCCTGCATTCGGTCCGGCGGAATATGCCGATCCCGATTCAACACCATACCAAAGCTGCCATCCACCGCACCAATCACTGCGGTGCGATAAGTCTGGTCGACCCACATCACCCAATGCTCGCGCCCCTTGTGTGCACCACCCTTGGGGGTGAAACGCCCCGGTCCGGTGACAGGAGCCATGCTGCGGGTTTCGCCTCCGGTGCAACTGCGCTCGATCCAGTCAAACCCCTTTGGACCCATATCGGCCTGCACCCCGCACAGCGCAGGATCATAAGCGGCCACCACCACCCAGTCCCCAGCAAACAACGCCGGATCAAACAAAGCAATGGATGTGATCCGCGCGGCGGAATCCCGATACCCTGTTATGGGTGCGCAGGCCGCGACAAACAGAAGGATGGGCGCGATCAGTCTATGCAAATCTCGACCACCTCACCGTTATCCTCGACCATACTGAAACAACCGAACATCGGTGTGACAGCGGAACAGGTGCGGGTATCGCCAAAACAAATCCCTTCGCAATCCTTGCCCGTCTTGCAGGATTTTCCGGCGTCATTGGTATTCATGAAACAGGCTTTGCCAAACATTCCGGCCCGCTCGTACCGCCCGCCGTCGACCTCGCATTGTTTTTGCTCGGCACGGATTTCGGCGCGGGTCATGCCCATCATGTCGGGGTCTTCCTGACAGGCGGAAAGGGCCAGCAGGCCAACGAATAAAACCAGACTTTTCATAACACCCTCGTTCCTTGTTGGAATGTCCGCGCGCCATCAGTGAATACCTTTTGCCGTCGCCAATCAATAGGGCATTGGATGGGTCTTGTGCGCCTCGTTGATTTCCGCCAACACATCATCACTCAGCGAAATATCCGCCGCCCCCAGCGCCACCTTCAGCTGTTCTTGCGTTGTCGCCCCGAAGATCACCGAAGCCATGAAGGGCCGTGTCGCACACCACGCCAGCGACATCTGTGTAATGTTCAAGCCATGGCGTTTGGCGATATCCTCGTAAGCATAAACTGCATCCCAGACGCGATCGGTGATGCGTCCGCTCAGGGTTTTATTCACCTCGCGGCGCGATCCCTTGGGCGTCACGTCGGGCCTGTATTTGCCCGTCAGCAGGCCGGTTGCCAATGGCGAAAAGGCCAGCAGGCCCACGTCTTCGTTCACACTGGCCTCGGCCAGATCGGTGTCAAACATCCGGCACAACAACGAGTATTCATTCTGGATCGTCGCCATCCGTGGCCCCGCACCCGCATCCGCGGCACAAATCCACTGCGCCAGCCCCCAGGCGCTTTCGTTCGACAGGCCCACATGGCGGATTTTACCCGCCTCGACCTGCCGTTGCAATTCACCCAGAACATCGTGAATATGGGCGATGGTTTCGCTACGGTTTTGACCGGACGGATCATAATCCCAATTGCTGCGAAACTGGTAAGAGCCGCGATTTGGCCAATGCAACTGGTAAAGATCAATGTAATCCGTCTGCAGCCGCTTTAGCGATCCGTCCAGCGCCCGCACAATAGAATCCGGCGAAATATCCTCGCCATCGCGCACAAAGCCACCGTTGTTGCCGGTGATCTTGCTGGCCAGCACCAGATCCCGCCGCCGCCCCGTGCGGGCAAACCATTCGCCAATGATGCTTTCGGTTTTGCCGACGTTTTCGGCGCTGACCGGATTGACCGGATACATTTCCGCCGTGTCGACAATATTTATGCCGTGATCCATCGCCAAGTCGATCTGGGCGTGGGCATCAATCATGGTGTTTTGCGTGCCCCATGTCATCGAGCCAAGGCAAAGTTCGCTAACCTTCAGGCCGGTGCGGCCCAGTTCATTCATGCGCATAATCTGTTCCCTGTTTTATCAGGGAACAGAAGTAGCCTGTTTCAACAAAATGACAATCCCCTAGGGGCGCACATAGGCATAGCCCTGTTCCTGCAATTCGATCAACCGCACCACGCCGGATGGCACAACTGTGGCCTCACTCATCAGGGGAACATCCCCGCCGGTTTTCTCGATCATTTTTCGGTGGGTGTTGCCGCAGGCGGAAAAGGACAGGTTTTCCAACTGCAGGGATAAAACCGATATCCGGTCCGCCACAGGGCTTTTGCCCTCGACAAACATGTTCAGGCCCGGGCCATAGGCCACCAGTTCGATTTCAACAGTATCGCCTTTGGCCTCGTAATACTTGGAGACATTCACGGCGTTGTTCAGCGCCATGTTCATCACCTTGGGATCGTTCTGGTCTACATGAATGGCGACGAAATGCTTGACCCCTTCGGCCATGGCTACACCGGTAACGCTCAAGAATAGTAATATTGCTGTGATAATTGTCTTCATGGTCTTCCTCCTGTTTGCCACAATAGCTTAGCATGGGAAACGCGTTTGGCGAGGGACACGCCACACAGATCACCAAAACTTCATCCCGTGCCTTGGCACGCAGGAAAGGAAAAACCATGTCCCGAATAATTCTCAGCCTTGCATTGCTTATTTCGACCCTGCTGGCAGCACATGCAAAACCGGTTCGCTACATGCTGGAGGCCAATAGATCCTCGGTCGGGTTCATCTACCACTTCAACGGCAACCCGACAAAAGGCAGCATGCCGGTGGCCAGCGCCGATCTGACAATCGATTTTGCTGCCGTGCAAAATTCAATAGTGCGCATATCGCTGAACGTAAGAAAGGCGCGCGCCGGTTTTATCTTTGCCACGCAGGCTCTGCGCGAGAAATCCGTTCTGGATGTCACCAATCATCCGCAAATCCTGTTTTCCAGCACCAAAGTATCGCGAACGGACAAAGGGGTGCGAATTACCGGAATGGTCACAATCCGGGGGGTGACCAAGCCCCTGATCCTGAACGCTGTGTTCTATCGCCAGAAAGGGAGTGCGCCAAAGGATCTGTCAAAGCTGTCGATTCTGCTGACCGGCTCGATCTCGCGGGCGGCCTTCGGGGCGACTGGGTATCCGAAACTGGTTGGCGACCGGATTGATCTGCGGATACTTGCGCGGATCCGGCAAGTGAACTAGGGTCAAAAACGACCCCCTTGCGTCGATTACTGGCATGATCTGCCCCAGCTGCTTTGCCATTATCAACGGACCGAACAACGCGAACACCCATTCCCATGCGCCTACTTATTTCCTTTGCCGCCCTCTTTCTGTCTGTGATCCTGTTGCAGCTGTCCTCGGGTGGTGTGGGGCCGTTGGATGCCATTTCGGGGCTAAAAATCGGCTTTACCACCGCACAGGTCGGCTTCCTTGGGTCGGCGCATTTCTTTGGCTTTTTCATCGGTTGTTGGTGGGCACCACGATTAATGGGCAGCATCGGCCATTCCCGCGCTTTTGCCGCCTTCACTGCCACCGGTGCCATTGGTTTGCTGGCGCATATGCTGATCATCGACCCAACCGCATGGGCCATCATGCGGATCGCCACCGGCCTGTGCGTGGCCGGAAGCTATACGGTGATCGAAAGCTGGATGCAGGCCAAGGTCAACAATGAAAACCGCGGGCGGGCGATGGGCGGATACCGGATGGTTGACATGGGCGGATCATTGGCCGCGCAGTTATTGATCGGGGTGCTGGAGCCTGCCAATTATGTGTCCTACAACCTGCTGGCCTTGCTGTGCTGTGCCGCGATCTTGCCATTGACCCTGACCAAAGCCAGCCCGCCAGAGACACCCAAAGCACCGCGCCTGCGTCCCAAACTGGCGTTTGCCAAATCGCCGCTGGCCGCCGCCGGCGTTGTGGTCGCCGGCCTGACCAGTGCGGCCTTTCGCATGGTCGGCCCGATCTATGGCCAAGAGGTTGGCTTGCAGTTAAACCAGATCGGCCTGTTTCTGGCGGCTTTCGTGGCAGGCGGAGCATTGGCGCAATATCCCATCGGCTGGCTGGCGGATAAATATGATCGCCGCTGGATATTGATCTGGCTGTCCGTTGCCGCCATCGGCAGTTGTGCCATCACGGTCAGCATGTCGGACTCGGGCACTGCGATGGTCATGGCCACCGCCGCGTTGTTCGGCTTTACCACCTTCCCGATCTTTTCGGTCGCCGCCGCCCACGCCCATGATTTCGCCAGTTCCGAAGAACGCGTCGAACTGTCCGCCGCGCTAATGTTTTTCTATGCCATCGGCGCCATCGCCAGCCCGCTGATTGCCTCAAGCCTGATCCATTCATACGGCCCAACATCGCTGTTCATATTTCTGGCCGCAGGGCACGGGGTGCTGATCATTTTCGGTCTAAGCCGGATGAGCGTGCGCCGGACCCGCAAACAGCGCACACCCTATGTTTATGCGCCGCGCACATCATTCCTGATTGGTCGTCTGCTGCGCAAGCAACGTGATAAACGCTAGCCGTTCAGCGATTCAATATAGGCAATCCGCAGCATCCGCAGGGTCTGCTGATCGCCAATCCCGCCGAAAAACCCGAACATCGCCGATTCAAATACCGGACTGGACCCTTTGACCCTTGAAAACAGCGTGATGGAGGAATGGAATTTCAACCCATCCACCCCGCCAAAAACCACCTCAGCCCCGTCGGCGCGATATTTGATCGCCAGCTTGGTGCACTGGATCAGGCGCTTGCCCAATACGGGGTGCGCCAGATAGGCCGCAGCCTCGTCCCGGTCAGCAATGGCGTAAAATTGCGAGGTCTGGCTGCGCCCCAGCCCCTCAAGCTGCGGGAAAATATACCACATCCAGTGGCTTGCCTTGCGGCCCTTTTCCAACTCGGTCAGCACACTGTCGTAAACAGCGTCTTGCGCCGAAACAAACCGGTCAAAATCGTAATGCGTTTCCATGGGAACGGGCCTAGCATAAATTCGCCCTTCAAGGAATGCGCCGATGCGCACCCCCCCTAGCCCTGCCTGTCGCCTTGCGCTAAACAACATCCAACATAAACAAAGGCATCCCGAAATGGCACGTATCCTCATCACCTCCGCCCTGCCCTATATCAATGGCATCAAACATCTGGGCAATCTGGTCGGCAGCCAACTGCCCGCCGATCTGTTCGCCCGTTACAATCGCGGGCGCGGCAACGAGGTGATGTTCATCTGTGCCACGGACGAACACGGCACCCCCGCCGAATTGGCCGCCGCCAAGGCCGGTCAGCCGGTGGCGGAATACTGCGCCGAACTGCATGATGTGCAGGCCGATATTGCCAAACGGTTTGGTCTGTCGTTCGACTATTTCGGCCGCTCTTCCAGCCCGCAAAACTACCGGCTAACGCAGCACCTTGCCGCCAAACTGGCCGACAACGACCTGATCGAGGAAGTCAGCGAAAAGCAGGTCTATTCCATCGACGATGGCCGCTTTTTGCCAGACCGCTATATCGAGGGCACCTGTCCCAACTGCGGCCATGAAGGCGCACGCGGCGATCAATGCGACGAATGCACCAAACAACTGTCCCCGACCGATCTGATTGATCCATATTCGACAATTTCCGGATCAAAAAACCTTGAGGTGCGCGAGACAAAGCATCTGTTCCTGCGTCAATCCAAACTGCGCGACACATTAGATAAATGGATTTCCTCCAAAACCGACTGGCCAATCCTGACCACCTCGATTGCCAAGAAATGGCTGCATGACGGTGACGGTCTGCGCGACCGCGGCATCACCCGCGATCTGGACTGGGGCGTGCCTGTGCCCGGTATGGAGGGCAAAGTATTCTACGTCTGGTTCGACGCCCCGATCGAATACATCGGCGCCACGGCAGAATGGGCCGAGGCAAACGATCTGGACGACAGCGCATGGGAGCGCTGGTGGCGCACCGACAAGGGCGCAGACGATGTGCGCTATGTGCAGTTCATGGGCAAGGACAACGTACCGTTCCACACACTTAGCTTCCCCGCCACGATCATCGGCTCCGGCGAGCCTTGGAAGCTGGTCGATTACATTAAATCGTTTAATTACCTGAATTATGATGGCGGCCAGTTCTCGACCTCCAAAGGGCGCGGCGTGTTCATGGATCAGGCGCTGTCGATCCTGCCATCCGATTACTGGCGCTGGTGGCTTTTGTCCCACGCACCGGAAAACTCGGATGCCGAATTCACATGGGAAAACTTTCAGGCCTCGGTCAACAAAGACCTTGCCGATGTGCTGGGCAACTTCGCCTCGCGCGTCACCAAATTCTGCCGCTCCAAATTCGGTGAAGTGGTGCCCAAAGGCGGCACATACGGCCCCGAGGAACAGGCGCTGATCGACACGCTGGGCAAACGCATCAAAGCCTACAACAGCTTTATGGACGACATGGAAGTGCGCAAAGCCGCGTCAGAGCTGCGCGCCATCTGGGTGGCGGGCAACGAATACCTGCAAACCGCCGCCCCCTGGGCCAAGTTCAA
>CAZIDQ010000133.1:0-7694 GCA_964538015.1 uncultured Marinosulfonomonas sp. | reverse complement strand
TCGATCATCGCGGTGGCCGCGTCGGCCTCTTTTGCGGGATCAAACCATGTGTAGACCCAAACCACCTTGAATTCGACATCCGGGTTCACCTTTTTGGCGTGGATATAGGCCGAGTTGATGCCACGGATAACTTCGGGGATCGGGAAAGAGGCGATATAGCCGATCTTGTTGGTTTTGGTCATGCGGCCGGCGATGGTGCCGATCACGGCGCGACCTTCATAGAAACGGGCCGAGTATGTGGCGACGTTATCGGCTTGCTTATAGCCGGTGGCGTGTTCAAACCGCACATCGGGGAATTTGGCGGCAACAGCCTGAACCGCATCCATATAGCCAAAGGATGTCGAGTAGATCAGCTTGGTGCCCGACAGCGCCATTTGCGTCAGAACGCGTTCGGCGTCCGAGCCTTCTGGAACGCTTTCGACAAAGCTGGTTTCGACAGTGTCGCCTAGCGCGGCCTCGATTGCCTTGCGGCCCTGGTCGTGCTGGTAGCTCCAGCCGAAATCGCCGGTCGGGCCAACGTAGATAAAGCCGACTTTCATCTTGTCTTGGGCAAAAGCCGCAGTCGACAGGCCAAGAGCCAGTGCAGCCCCCGCCAGAACGGATTTGAATGATACCATGTTAGTCTCCCTGTTGTGTATCCTGAGCAGAATCGGTGTGTTTCTTCTTCTTTTTCTTCTTTACCTGTTTTGGAGGAGGTTGTGTCTCTAAAAGTGCAGCTGTGACAATCGCGGCAGGCACAGCCACCACGCCAAGGCCGACAAACAGCACGAAGGTTGTGAAAATGCGCCCGCCGGTGGTGATCGGAATCAGGTCGCCATAGCCAACCGTAGTAAGCGAAGCGACAGCCCACCACAGGCTTATCGGGATCGAGGAAAAGGCGTCGGGCTGGGTTTCGTGTTCGAACAGGTAGATGCCCACGGCGCTGACATACAGCACCAGCGCGGCAAGGATGGCAAAGATGATCAATTCGCCTTTGACGTCGGAAAAAGCGCGTGTCAGGCGATCAAATGCCTGCGATGTGCGGAACAGTTTTAACAACCGCACCAGCCGGATCAGGCGCAGCGTTCGGATGGCTTGCCATTCGCCCTGTATCAGCAGCAGGGCAGGGAGGCAGGCCAGCAGGTCGATGATGCCCCAGAAGCTGAAGATATAGCGCAATGGGCTGACCGAGCAGGTCAGGCGTAACACATATTCACTGACGAATACCGTCAGGATGAATATCTCGAAATAATAAAGCGCGTTGTGGATCAGCGGCGGAAAGCCGTCGACGGTTTCCAGCGAAATCGCCAGTGCCGATAGCAAGATCAGCGCGTGCAGGATGAAGGCAACGGTTCGCCCCACTTGCCCGTGGTGGCCATCCAGTATCTCGATTACATCGCGACGTGTCATATGCACTCTTCTAATGGGTTGCGTGGAAAATCCGCCCCAAGGCAGCAGGGGCATTCATCGCGCTGCGGGCTTTGCTAGAGGACATGATGACCAATACAAGGATTGTAATCAAGTAAGGCGACATCGCAAGGTATTGCACCGGAATGTTGACGCCCGCCGCTTGCAGGTTGAACTGCAACACGGTGACGCCGCCAAACAGATAGGCCCCCAGCAACACGCGCCACGGTTTCCAACTGGCAAACACCACGATAGCCAACGCAATCCAGCCGGCACCGGCTGTCATGCCCTCGGTCCATTGCGGCACGCGGATCAACGACAGATAGGCGCCGCCAAGGCCGGCACAGGCCCCGCCGAACATGATGGCAAGGATGCGGATGCGCACCACCTTATAGCCCAGTGCATGGGCGGCATCGTGGTTTTCACCCACCGCCCGCAGGATCAGGCCAAGGCGGGTATATTTCAGTACGGCCCAGACAACAGCGATCATAAAGACGGCAAAATAGACCATTGCATCGTGGTTAAACAGGATCGGCCCAAGTACGGGGATGTCGGACAAAACCGGCAAGTCCAGTTTCGGAGTGGAGGGCGGTTTTATGCCCGCATAGCTTTGGCCGATCAACGCCGACAGGCCGAGGCCGAACAAGGTTAGTGCAAGGCCCGAGGCCACCTGATTGGCCAGCAGGATTTGCGTCAGAAACGCAAACAACAGTGACAGAACAGCGCCCGCTACAGCCGCCGCAACAAAGCCCAGCAGCGGGCTGCCGGTTTCCACCGCAATCGCAAAACCGCAGATCGCGCCGATGATCATCATGCCCTCGACGCCCAAATTCAGCACGCCTGCTTTTTCCACCACCAGTTCGCCGATTGCCGCCAGCATGATCGGCGTTGCCGCCACCATAAGCGAGGCAATCAGCAGCACGGGGTTGATTGTAGAAAGGTCCATTACGCAGCCTCCGATTTAGTAAGGCGGATGCGGAAATTCGTCAGCATGTCAAAGGCCAGCAGAAAGAATAGCAACATCCCCTGAAACGCCTGAATGGCCGGTTTGGGCAGGCTTAGCATCAGTTGCGCCAGATCGCCGCCGATATAGGTCAGCGCCATTAACAACCCAGCCAGCAGAATACCGACCGGATGCAAACGGCCAAGGAAGGCCACGATGATGGCGGTAAAGCCGTAACCCTGATTGAAATCCGTGGTGATCTGGCCAGCGGGGCCGGTGACCTCGAACATTCCGGCAAGGCCCGCCAAAACACCAGAAATACCAAAGCATAACACCACCAGCCGGTTCGGGTTGACCCCGCCAAAACGGGCGGCGCGTGGCGATTGGCCTGCAAGGGTGATTTGATAGCCCATGATGTGCCGCTTCATCACCACATAGGCGAAAATCACCGCGATAAAGGCAGCGACAACGCCCCAGTGCATACCGGTGCCTGTGATCAGCTCCGAATTGGTCACCGTGTCGTAATCCTTGAAATTGCGCGATCCCGGAAAGCCGTGGCCTTCGGGATTGCGCAACAGGCCGAATGACATTGCCGACATGATGTGTTCGGCGACATAGACCAGCAGCAGCGACACCAGAATTTCATTGGTGTTGAATTTTGTGCGCAAAATGGCCGGAATCATTGCCCACAGCCAGCCGCCAAATGCCCCCGCAATCACCATCAGCGGAAAGATATACCAACCGCCTGCAGGGTAAAACGCCAGCCCCACGGCGGCGCCGGTGATGGCGCCGATGATATACTGCCCCTCGGCGCCGATGTTCCAGATACCGGCGCGAAAGCCGAAACTAAGCCCGATCGCAATCAGGATCAGCGGCCCTGCCTTGACCAGCAGTTGCGGGCGGGAATAGGAGGCGAATTGTTCGGAAAACAGCGGATCCCAAAAGATGATCCTGATCGCTTCCACTGGGTCTTTGCCCAGAATGGCAAACAGAATGCCACCGGCCACCATTGTTGCGATCACCGCCAAAAGGGGCGTTGCAATTGTCCATACCTTTGACGGTACGGGGCGTTTTTCCAGCCTAAGCATGCGCCACCTCCTGTTCTTCTTCCATTCCGCCCAGCATCAGGCCGATTTCCTCGACCGTCAGCCCCTTGGTGGGGCGCGGACGGGTCAGATGGCCTTCGTTCAGGGCGCAGAAATTGTCGGAAACTTCCATTAATTCATCCAGATCCTGAGAGATCACCACAACCGCAGCCCCCTTGCCTGCAAGGTCCATCAACGCCTGCCGGATGGCGGCAGCGGCCGAGGCATCCACCCCCCAAGTCGGCTGGTTCACCACCAGCACACGCGGGTTCTGCAACACCTCGCGGCCAATCACGAATTTCTGCAGGTTGCCGCCCGATAAGGCCCGCGCAGCAGTGCGTGCCCCCGGTGTGCGCACGTCGAATTCGGCAATCACCTTTTTGGCAAATGTACGGGTCTTGGCCCAGTTCACAAACCCGTTGTTCACCAGATTTTCACGGATCGCGGCGGTCAGCAGCGCGTTTTCTGTCAGGCTCATGTCGGGTGCTGCGGCGTGGCCCAGCCGTTCTTCGGGCGCGGCCAGAATGCCCAACTCGCGCCGTGCGTTCGGGCCAAGGTGGCCGATCTGTGCGCCCTCAAAGCTGACGGTTGCTGCCGCACTTGGTGTTTCGCCGGAAAGCGCGGCCAGCAGTTCATCCTGCCCGTTACCCGCAACCCCGCCAATGCCCAGAATTTCACCGGCGCGCACCTGCATGTTGATTGTTTTCAAAGATGTACCGAATTGCGTGGTGGCGGGGACGAAAAGATCGTTCATCTCAAGCACCACATCGCCAAATTCCACCGCATCCCGCAGCGGCTGATGCAAGGCACTGCCTACCATCATTTCCGCCAGCTCGCGCGCCGATTTTTCGCGCGGGTTGCAGGTGTCGACCACCACCCCGTGCCGCAAAATTGTGGCGCTGTCGCAGATATCGCGGATTTCTTCCAGCTTATGGGAAATATACAGGATCGCCGTGCCTTCGGACGACAGTTTGCGCAGGGTATGAAACAGCACCTCCACCTCTTGTGGTGTCAGCACGCTGGTGGGTTCGTCCATGATCAATAACTTGGGGTCTTGTAGCAAACAGCGGATAATCTCGACCCGCTGACGCTCGCCCGCCGACAATTCCCCGACCAGACGTTCTGGATCCAGCGGCAGACCGTAATCATGGCTAACCTTGGTTATCCGCGCCGACAGTTTACTGTGTTTGGGCGGGTTTTCCATGCCCAGCGATATGTTTTCGGCCACACTTAGCGCCTCGAACAGGGAAAAATGCTGAAACACCATCGCCACACCGGCCGCACGGGCGGCGCGTGGTTCTGGCGGGGAAAAACTGTCGCCCATCAGGGTCATCGCGCCCGCATCCGGCCGCACCAGTCCGTAGATCATTTTCACCAGCGTGGATTTGCCAGCTCCGTTTTCCCCCAGCAGTGCGTGCACCTCGCCCGCATCAATGCCAAAGGACACTTGATCATTGGCGACCACACCCGGATAGGCCTTGGTCAACCCGTCAATCGTCAGCAGTCTGTCGGTCATTCTTCCCCCGTTGCCTGCGCGATGTCCGTTCGGGATTCTCTCTGCGCACGCCCCTGCAATAATCCATATGCGATGCCCACGGCAATGGCTTGTGGCTCTTTGCCCAAAGACGGATCGCCAATCGGGCAAGTGATGCGGGTGATTTCATCCGCCGTGTGGCCCAGTTTTTCCAGCCGCGAATGGAACCGCACCCATTTGGTTTTTGAGCCGATCAGACCGGCATAGGTAAAGCTGTGGTTCAGCAAGGCATGACAGATTTCCAGATCAATGCCGTGGCTCATCGTCATGATGAAATGATGTGCATCTTTGGGCGCGTGTTTCACCAGCGCACCCATGTCCTTGGCCATCAGCGGGGTGACGCCAAGGGGCAGGTCCGCCGGCATCCGCGCCGCTTCGGTGTCAATCAGGGTGATGGCGAATTCCGGTAGCGGGGCCAGTACATTGGCCAGCGCCCGGCCCACATGGCCCGCGCCGAATATCCAAACGGGGGTTGCCGCTTGCCACAGGGATTCCGCCAGCCAGCCATTGACCAGCGTCGGTGGTATCTGCGTGTTTTGGGCGGCACCGATTTTGCGGTGTAGGGCAGGGGGCATGTCGCCCTTCGCCCCACCAATCGGGCGTGCAAAAACATGTGTGCCCTCGTCCGGCAGATTGCCCGCTGTGAACCGCTCGAACACAAGCGCCACAGTACCGCCGCAACACTGCCCCAGCGCAGGCCCCAGCGGTTCGGTCAACTGCATCGAGGTGCTGCCATCCGCCAACATCCCCCGCGCCCGTTTCGTGGCCTCGAATTCCAGCGCGCCACCGCCGATGGTGCCTGCCTGACCACCGTCCCAGACCAGCATCGCCGTGCCCGCCCCGCGCGGGGCCGAGCCTTTGGTGCCGGTGACGATCACCCGCACCACCGTACCATGCGCCTGCACCGCGTTCGCCAATTCCCCCCTGCGAAAGCTCATGCCGATCCTTTCTGCCGGTTTACTGCCATCAGAATGCATTCAGGCGTGGCGGGGGCATCAAGCGCGGGATAGGCATCGCCACAGGCCGCCACCGCATCCGACAGCGCCAAAAACGCCGAGATCCCGTTCACAAACGGCGGCTCGCCCACCGCTTTGGAGCGATAGATCGTATCCTCCTGATTGCGGCCATCCCACAGGGCCACATTGAACACATCCGGCCGGTCCGAACAGGCAGGGATTTTATAGGTCGAAGGCGCGTGGGTTTTCAGATGCCCCTTGTCGTCCCAAACCAGTTCCTCCATTGTCAGCCATCCGGCACCCTGCACATAGGCCCCTTCCACCTGTCCGATATCCAGATCAGGGTTCAGGGATGCGCCCGCATCATGCAGAATATCAGCACGCAAAATACGGTTTTCACCGGTCAGCGTGTCGATCACCACTTCGGTCACCGATGCACCATAGGCGAAATACAAAAACGGCCGCCCGCGCCCCTTAATCCGGTCCCAACGGATTTTTGGCGTCTTATAAAATCCGGTGGCCGACAGGCTGATCCGCCCCTCATAGGCCAGCTGTGCCGCGCGGGCAAAAGTGAACTGCCGCCGCCCGACATTCACCATGCCGTCGACAAATTCCACATCCGAAACCTTCTTGCCCTGCTGGTCCGCCAGAAACGCGGCAATCCGCCCGCGCAATTCCTCACAGGCCGCTTTCACCGCCATGCCGTTCAGGTCTGATCCGCTGGACGCTGCCGTGGCCGAGGTATTGGGCACCTTGGCCGTATCCGTCGCGGTGATCTTGATCGCCTCAAGCCCGACCCCGAACACTTGCGCCGCCACCTGCGCCACCTTCTGGAACAACCCTTGCCCCATCTCGGTGCCGCCGTGGTTCAGATGGATCGAGCCATCCTGATACACATGCACCAGCGCGCCGGCCTGATTCAGATGGGTCAGGGTAAAACTGATCCCGAATTTCACCGGTGTAAGCGCAATGCCTTTCTTTAGCACCGGATTTGCCGCGTTCCACCGCGCAATTGCCGCCCTCCGCGCGTGGTAATCGGAACTTTCCGTCAGTTCGGCCACCAGTTCATTCAGAATAAAATCTTCGACCTGCTGACCATAGGGTGTTTCCTGCGCCCCGTTCTTCTTTTCCGAAATATCCCCGCCGGAGGCATAAAAGTTCTTCTGGCGCACCTCCAAAGGATCAAGTCCAAGCTCGCCTGCAACATGGTCCATCACCCGTTCAATCCCGACAATCCCCTGTGGCCCGCCAAACCCGCGATAGGCCGTGGCCGATTGCGTGTTGGTACGCAACCGGTGACTGGTGATCCGGAAATCGGGCAGATGATAGGCATTGTCGGCGTGCAGCATGGCGCGATCCGCCACCGGCAGGCTCAGGTCTTGCGACCAGCCACAGCGGGCGTATTGGGTAAACTCGATACCGCTGATCCGGCCCTCATCATCAAACCCCACCTGATAATCCACGCGGAAATCATGGCGTTTGCCGGTGATGACCATATCGTCATCGCGATCATAGCGCATCTTGCAAGGGCGTCCGAATTGTCGCGCCACTACGGCACAGGATACGGCCAGCGCATTGCCCTGACTTTCCTTGCCGCCAAAGCCGCCGCCCATGCGCCGGGTTTCCACCCGGACCGCATTCATCGGCAGACCCAAAGCATGCGACACCTTGTGCTGGATCTCGGTCGGGTGCTGGGTGCTGGAATGCACCAGCATATCGCCACCTTCTTGCGGGATCACCAGCGCGGCCTGACCTTCCAGATAGAAATGCTCCTGCCCGCCCATGGTGAT
>CAZIDQ010000132.1:0-7695 GCA_964538015.1 uncultured Marinosulfonomonas sp. | reverse complement strand
GCCCGCCGCGCGATCATCCGTTGCGGTGCGAACGGCTATAATCTGCCGACTGACAAATACGAACAATGGAAAATTGTTAATATCACGTTTAACCCTGAGAATATGAGGCTCAAATGATCATATCCCGCGTTATGACCCTTATGCTGGCGGCAATTGTCGCTGTGATGACCTTGCCGTCTGTCGGCAGGGCGGAATTGAACCTCGAACTGAAAGACGGTGTGATTGAACCGCTGCCCTTTGCGGTGCCCGATTTCGTGGCCGAAAACGGTGGGGCCGGTGAATATGCCAGCCAGATTGCCCGCGTGGTGGCCGCTGATCTGACCGGGACGGGGCTGTTTCGGGAAATACCGAAAAATGCGTTCATCTCGAATGTCACGAATTTCAACAGTCCGGTGCAATATGCCGACTGGAAAGCAATCAACGCGCAAGCCCTGATTGTCGGTGCGGTCACAATGGGGTCCGGCGGCCGGCTGACGGTAAAATTCCGCCTGTTCGATGTCTTTTCCGGTGCCCCCCTTGGCGAAGGTCTGCAATTTGGCGGCACCACCAAAAGCTGGCGGCGCATGGCGCATAAGGTGGCTGATGCCGCCTATAGCCGGATCACCGGCGAAGGCCCGTATTTCGACAGTCGCGTGGTGTTTGTATCTGAAACCGGCCCCAAAAACGCCCGCCAGAAACGGCTGGGGATCATGGATTATGATGGTGCGAATGTGCAATATCTGACCGATAGCCGTTCAATCGTGCTGGCCCCGCGCTTTTCGCCCACAGGTGATCGGGTGCTATATACGTCTTATGAAACCGGCTTTCCCAAGATTTACGTGCTGGATGTGGCCACCGTTGGCCGCCGTGTTCTGGCCGATCAGCCGGGCACAATGACATTCGCGCCGCGCTTTTCGCCGGACGGACAGACGGTGGTCTATTCGCTGTCCAGTGGCGGCAATACCGATATTTACCGGATGAGCATTGGCGGCGGAAATCCTGTGCGCCTGACCAGTGAGCCGTCGATTGAAACCGCGCCCAGCTTTTCGCCCGATGGCAAGCAGATCGTGTTTGAAAGCGACCGGTCGGGCAATCAACAGCTGTATGTCATGTCGGCAAACGGCGGCGCAGCGCAGCGGATCAGTTTTGGCAAAGGACGTTATGGCACGCCGGTCTGGTCGCCACGCGGTGACATGGTGGCCTTTACCAAGCAGAACAAGGGCCGGTTCCATATCGGTGTGATGCGGCTGGATGGCTCGGAAGAACGCCTTTTGACATCTTCGTTTCTGGACGAAGGGCCGACATGGTCGCCCAATGGGCGTGTGATCATGTTCATGCGCGAAACAGCCGGGGCAAGCGGGGCAGCATCACTGTATTCTGTCGACATTAGCGGGCGCAATACGCAACGGGTGAAAACACCGGGCGGGGCGTCGGACCCGGCGTGGTCGCCGCTGTTGAAATAAAGTGAAATACACGGCGTTTCCAATTCGGCGCCGTGGTGGTATATACAAAGGCAATCGAGCCAACAAAAACGAAAGCGGGGACAACCCATGACACATCTTTACAAGGCAATTTTTGTCGTTGCAGCACTGGGCCTGGCGGCCTGTACCAACCCGGACCATCTGGGTGGCGGTATGGGCAACGGCGGCGCAGGTATGGGCGCTGGCGGGGTTGGCACAGCGGCTGATCCACATTCAGCGGCCTATTTCCAGCAGACCGTTGGGGATCGTGTGCTGTTTACTGTTGATACCAGCACCCTGACACCCGAAGGTCGCACCACCCTGACGGGGCAGGCAAAATGGCTGATGGACAATCCCGAATTTGCCGCCATCATCGAAGGCCACGCGGACGAACAGGGCACGCGCGCCTATAACCTTGCACTGGGCGCACGCCGCGCCAACGCGGTGTCGGAATTCCTGACCTCGCAAGGGGTTGCAGGCAGCCGGTTGCGCACAGTAACCTATGGCAAGGAGCGCCCGATTGCGGTTTGTTCCGAGGAAAGCTGCTATGCCCAGAACCGCCGCGCCGTTACGGTGATTTCGGCGGGTGCTGGCGCGTAAACTAAGGACGACAGATGAAACGGATACTCGCGCTTATTATCGGATTGTCGGTTCTGCCGGTGGCACCTGCCGCCGCGCAGGCCGATCAGCAAACTTTGGCAGACATCCGGCAGGAATTGTCGGTGCTTTATGTCGAGGTGCAGCGCCTGAAGCGCGAGTTGTCCACCACGGGTGCTCCGGGCACCAGCGTTGGCGGTAACACGCCGCTGGAACGGATTGACGCGATCGAGGCGGCTTTGCAAAAACTGACGGCAAAGTCCGAGCAGTTGGAAAACCGTATCAACCGTGTTGTCACCGATGGCACCAACCAGATCGGTGATCTTGAGTTTCGCCTGTGCGAACTGGAAACCAATTGCGATATTGGAAACCTGCCCCAAGGCACGACTTTGGGCGGCGTTGAAGTGGGCACCGCGCCTGTTGTGACCACGCCTGATACGGTTGATACCACCGAACTGGCCGTGGGCGAGCGGGCCGACTATGAGCGGGCGCAGGAGGCGCTCGCATCCGGTGACTTTCGCGGCGCCGCGACGCAGCTTGAGACCTTTACCCAGACCTACCCCGGTAGTCCGCTAAGCGCGGATGTGAATTTCCTGCGCGGGCAGGCATTTGAAAATCTGGATGAAATGACCAGCGCCGCCCGCGCTTATCTAGAAGCGTTTTCTGGCGCGCCGGATGGCCCCAAAGCGCCCGAGGCGTTATATAAGCTGGGCACGTCATTGGGTGCGATCGGGCAGCAGAACGAGGCTTGCGTGACATTGGCCGAAGTCGAGTCACGCTTTCCCACAGCACCCGCCGTTCAACAGGCCAACACCGCGATGCGCGATCTGGGATGCAACTAGACCCCCAAGACGAATTACTGCTTCATTTTGTCGGCAATTGCTTTGGTGCAAACCCGCCCAAGGCCATTGGCGTTGCTGTGTCCGGCGGCAGCGATTCAACTGCCCTTTTGCATCTGATGCACCAATGGGCCGGCGGGGCAGGGGTGACCTTGCATGCGGTTACAGTTGACCACGGTTTGCGAGATGCGGCGGCGGACGAGGCAAAAGCGGTGGCCAGTCTGTGCGCCGGTCTGGGCATTGACCACAGCACGCTGCGCTGGACGGGTTGGGATGGCAAAGGCAACCTTCAGGATCAGGCACGGCGCGCGCGTTACGGGTTGATGGCCGGTTGGGCGCGGGAACGCGGGATTGAAATGATCGCGCTGGGGCATACGGTCGAGGATCAGGCGGAAACCTTTTTGATGCGTCTGGCACGCGGGTCGGGTGTGGACGGGTTGTCCGGCATGGCGACACGGCGGAGGTCGGACGGGGTGACATGGGTGCGGCCGGTGTTGTTGCAAAGACGACAAGATCTGCGCGACTATCTACAGCGTCACAATGTTAGCTGGATTGATGACCCCACGAACGAGGACGAACGGTTCGAGCGGGTGAAAATCCGCAAGGCAATGCAGGTGCTGGCCGAATTGGGGATGGATGCGGAACGGCTGGCTGGAACGGCGCAGGATTTGCAGTTTGCCCGTATCGCGCTGGAGCATCAGACCAGAGAGGCATCCGAGCGGGTTGCGACGGTTAAGAACGGCGATGTTATTCTGGACCGTATGCAATATCGACAGCTTCCGACAGAAATCAGCGCCCGCCTGTTTTCCCATGCCCTGTGCTGGGTTTCTTCTGCCAAATACCGCCCCCGCCGTATGGCCCTGATCGATGCTGAATATTCTGCCGATATGGGCAAGGCATCCACCCTGCACGGTTGCCTGATCACCGCAAACAAGGTCGAAATCCGCATCACCCGCGAACATCAGGCCGTCAAGGATACCGTTTGCCCCACAGATGCTATCTGGGACAACCGCTGGCGGCTCAACGGGCCGCACGAAAAGGGACTGGAATTACGAGCTTTGGGCGCCGCCGGATTGGCCGAATGTCCCGACTGGCGGGCCACGGGTATGCCGCGAACATCCTTGCTTGCCAGCCCTGCGGTGTGGAGAAAGGACAGCCTTATTGCCGCACCTTTGGCCGGTTTGGGCAATGGATGGCTCACAAAACCGCTATTTGGGCTGGATCATTTCATTTCATCCATTATATCGCATTGAACAAACCTGCCTAATCCCTATTTTAGACAAGTGGCCTTGGGAAAGAATCCTTTGTGTCAAAACCGGTTTAAGGAGAATGCCTGTGGGCAACGCTAGAAATCTGGCTTTCTGGGTCGTGCTGTTTATGCTGATCCTCGCTTTGTTCAACCTGTTCAGCAACGGGGAAAGCGCGCTGAATTCGCATACGCTGAAGTATTCGGAATTCGTACAGGCGGTGAATGACGGCACTGTTGATAATGTTACGCTGGATGGCGAAAAAGTTATGTTCATTGGCAAGGATGGTCAGGACTATACCACCATCAGGCCGGGCGATGCCGATGTCACCCAGATGCTGATCGAAAAAGGCGTCACGGTGAATGCTGTCCGTCAGGAACAATCGGGCTTTTTCGCGCTAATCGGGATGCTGCTGCCGGTGCTGCTGCTGATCGGGTTTTGGTTCTTTATGATGAACCGGATGCAAGGCGGCGGTAAAGGCGGGGCGATGGGCTTTGGTAAATCCAAGGCCAAGATGTTGACCGAACGCGAGGGCCGTGTGACCTTTGACGATGTGGCCGGTATTGACGAAGCCAAGGAAGAACTGGAAGAGATCGTCGAATTCCTGCGCAACCCGCAGAAGTTTTCCCGTCTGGGCGGCAAGATCCCCAAAGGTGCGTTGCTGATCGGGCCTCCGGGCACGGGTAAAACGCTGTTGGCGCGTTCTGTCGCCGGCGAGGCGGGCGTGCCGTTCTTTACTATTTCCGGCTCGGATTTTGTGGAAATGTTCGTAGGCGTTGGCGCCAGCCGCGTGCGCGACATGTTCGAGCAAGCCAAGAAAAACGCACCCTGCATTGTGTTCATCGACGAAATTGATGCCGTTGGCCGTGCCCGTGGTGTTGGCATGGGCGGTGGCAATGACGAGCGTGAACAGACATTGAACCAGTTGCTGGTGGAAATGGACGGGTTCGAGGCTAACGAGGGTGTGATCATTCTGGCTGCGACCAACCGCGCCGATGTTCTGGACCCCGCATTGCTGCGCCCGGGTCGTTTTGACCGTCAGGTTCAGGTGCCCAACCCCGACATCAAGGGCCGCGAGAAGATTTTGAACGTGCATGCCGCCAAGGTGCCTTTGGGGCCGGATGTGGACCTGCGGATCATTGCCCGTGGCAGCCCCGGTTTTTCCGGTGCCGACCTTGCCAATCTGGTAAACGAGGCCGCGCTGATGGCGGCCCGTCTGGACCGCCGTTTCGTCACAATGGAAGATTTCGAACAAGCCAAAGACAAGGTGATGATGGGCGCCGAGCGCCGCTCGATGGTGCTGACCGACGAACAAAAGGAAATGACCGCCTATCACGAGGCAGGCCATGCGATTGTCGGGACCAAGCTGCCTAAATGTGATCCGGTCTATAAGGCTACGATCATTCCACGCGGTGGTGCGCTGGGCATGGTGATGAGCCTGCCCGAGATCGACCAGTTCAACTTTTTCAAGGATCAGGTGGAACAGAAAATCGCGATGTCGATGGCCGGTAAGGCTGCCGAGATCATGAAATACGGTGCCGAACATGTATCGAACGGGCCATCCGGCGATATCCAGCAGGCATCATCCTTGGCCCGCGCCATGATCATGCGCTGGGGCATGTCCGACAAAGTGGGCAACATTGATTACCAAGCTGCCCACGAGGGCTATATGGGTAATGGTGCCGGTGGCCTGTCCATTTCGGCTGCCACGCAAGAGCTGATTGAATCCGAAGTGAAGCGGGTAATCGACGAGGGTTTCGAGACCGCTGTAAAGCTGCTGAAGAAGCACAAAAAGGAATTCGAACTTCTGGCGCAAGGTTTGCTGGAATACGAAACCCTGACCGGCGAGGAAATCCAGCGCGTGATGAAGGGAGAGCCACCCCACACGGACGATGATGACAGCAGTTCGGACGAAGGCAGCGCGCCCAGCGTTACGGCGGTGCCCAAAACCAAGCCAAAAGCCAAAGCAAAGCCCAAGCCCAAGGACGACGGGCTGGAGCCGGAGCCTTCGGCTTGACCTCTGATAAGAAACAAGACTGGAACCCCGAAACTTATGCCAAGTTTCGGGGTTTTCGTTTGCGCCCTGCCATGGATTTACTGGCGCAGGTGCCGGACCTGCCGTTAGGCGATGTGATTGATCTGGGGTGCGGCAATGGCCCCGTTGGTGCAGCACTGGCGCAGCGGTTCTCGGGGCGACGTCTGATAGGGGTGGATAATTCCCCCGCGATGTTGGCCAAGGCAGATCAGAGTGGGGCATATAGTGAAGTGGCTGAAGCGGATGCAAACCTTTGGCGTCCGCACTCCCCGCCCGCGCTGATCTTTTCCAATGCGCTTTGCCATTGGTTGCCCGATCACGCCGCATTGTTTGCACGGCTTGCCGGATTGCTGACTGATAACGGTGTGCTGGCTGTGCAAATGCCGCGCCAATTCGCGGCTCCGTCGCATCAGGCGCTTCGGGATGTGGCCACAACGCTGTTTCCCGACAGGTTTGATTTCAGCAGCTATGTGCCGCCGGTGGCAACGCCGCAGGTCTATGCGCAAATGTTGGCCCCGCTGGGGGAAGTCAGCGTATGGGAAACCGATTATATCCAGCGCCTTGCCCGGGTGGAAACCGGCCACCCTGTGCGCCATTTCACCCAATCCACGGCCATGCGGCCAATTGCCGAGAAGCTGGATAAACCGGAACTGACCCAATTCGTTGCCGCATATGATGCGGCACTGGCAGAGCATTATCCGCCACAACAGGATGGATCTGTGTTGTTCCCCTTCAAGCGGTTGTTCTTTACGCTGGAGGTCTGAACCGGATTCACAAAAGGACGAAACCATGCCCGCATTGCTGCCCACAAATTTCAAAGGCCGGATCGTTTGGCTGGGGTTGAACGTGAACCGCGAGGATACCCTTCGCAATGTCTCAGTGCCGGAAATGGAACTGACCCTTGCAGGGTGTTCAGGCGAAAGCCGCGCGGGGCTGACACGGGCGTCTTGCGGGCGGGTGCAATCGCAATACCCACGGGGCACGGAAATTCGCAACACCCGCCAACTGGCCATTATGTCGGCCGAGGAACTGGCGATCATTGCTAAAAACATGGGGGTCGATGCGATTGATCCGGCGTGGATAAGCACATCAATGGTGATTGAGGGTATCCCCGATTTCACCATGATTCCACCTGCCTCGCGCTTGCAATCCTCTAGTGGCGCAACCCTGACTGTAGACATGGAAAACCGACCCTGCGTGTTGCCCGCCCCGGTGATCAACGCGCATTTTCCGGACAAAGGGAAACTGTTCAAACCCGCCGCGAAAAACCTGCGCGGGGTGACAGCATGGGTCGAGCGCGCAGGAATATTGCGTGTCGGAGAGGAAATTATTCTACATATTCCGGACCAACCAGTCTGGCCACATCTGGAAGCTGCCCGCAAATAGCGGCGGGTAAACAAAGCGACGAATCCGGTACTGATAATGTCGGATTCACCCTGTTAGCTGGTCGCGACTCTTGTAAGGTCATGCGAAACAATTGCTGTGACCAACCCAAGGAATCCCACGAGATGAGCTTTAAAACCGACATTGAGATAGCC
>CAZIDQ010000131.1:0-7741 GCA_964538015.1 uncultured Marinosulfonomonas sp. | reverse complement strand
GAAATAAACGCCTGCCCCGCCTGCACCACCCCCATCCCGATGGCCGAGGCCGCGTTGTCGCCCCCGCCGCCCGCAACAGGAATGCCTTTGGGCAGGGACCAGCGGGCGGCAAGGCTGTTGCGCAATTGCCCGCCAATGGCGTTGCCTTCAACAAGGGCTGGCATCTGGCCGCGGGTCAGGCCTGTTGCGGCCAGCAAATCATCGGACCAGTCGCGGCGTGCCACGTCCAGCCAACTGGTTCCGGCACTGTCGGACATGTCGGAAACATAGTCGCCGGTCAGCCACAGGCGCAGGTAATCCTTGGGCAGCAGAACCTTGTGGATTTGGGCAAAGGCCTCTGGTTCATGCCGTTGCACCCACAGCAGTTTTGGTGCGGTGAACCCCGGAAACACGATGTTGCCCGACAGCGCACGGAAAACGGATTGCGCGTCCAGCTCTGCCGCCTCTTTATAGCTGCGGCTATCGTTCCACAGGATGCAAGGGCGGATTGCGTCGCCCGCCTGATCAACCAGCGTCGCCCCGTGCATTTGCCCTGACAGACCGATGCCCTTAAGCGCGGCCATTTGCGCAGGAAACTGTTGCGCCAGACTGTCCAGAACCTGCTCTGCGGCACTGATCCAGCTGGCCGGATCCTGCTCGGACCAGCCGGCATAGGGCCGCGAAACCTGTAGCGGGGCGCTGGCCGACCCAACCGTGTTTTGATCTGCATCAATCAACATGCCCTTTAGGCCGGACGTCCCCAAATCAAGTCCCAGATACATGTCATTTCCTCCAAGAGTGCCGCGCGATGCTGTTGTGCCCTTGCATTTGAGCGCGGCGGATGGCACACATTAATTCGATGGCAAAATTAAATCAAGAATTGATCCGCATCTTTGCAGCGGTGTTGATGGTATCGGGTGCGGGGTCCGTTTTGGCCGATGGCTTGCCCGACTTCCCCGAGGCCGTGTTTTCCAACGCGCCAAAGGGGCAAATCGCGCTGGGTCAATTGCTGTTCTATGATCCGGTTCTTAGCGGCAACCACAACATTTCCTGCGCCACCTGCCACAACCCGAAATTTGGCACATCCGACGGGGTATCGCTGGCCTTGGGCGAAGGCGGCATCGGGCTGGGCCCGTCGCGCCGTGTTGACCCTGACAATCCGCCGGAACAACGGATTGGGCGCAACGCCCCTGCCCTGTTCAATCTGGGCGCTGCCGAGTTCACCTCGCTGTTTCATGGCGGGAGGCTTGAGGCTGACCCAGCCCGCCCTTCGGGCATCCGCACCCCGCTGGACGATGAAATGGTGCAAGGATTTAGCGGTGTGGTATCGGCGCAGGCAATGTTTCCGGTGCTGTCAGGCGATGAAATGGCGGGGCAATACTCAGAAAACGACGTATCAAAAGCGGTGCGTCAGGGGTTTTTATCGCAAAAGGGCGGCGCGTGGGATATCATCGCGGCGCGGGTCGCGGACATCCCCGAATACCGTGCCCGTTTCACCGAAATCATCGGCCCGCGCGACATCCGCTTTACCGATATTTCCAACACGATCGCCGATTTCATCGCCTATGAATGGCGCGCCGACAACAGCCCGTTTGACCGGGTGCTGTTGGGCGAAGCCCTGCCCGAATCTGCCGCCACCGGCATGGCGCTGTTTTACGGCAAGGCCGGATGCGTGGCGTGTCATTCCGGCCGCTTCCAAACCGACCAGCAGTTTCACGCCATCGCCATGCCCCAGATCGGGCCGGGCAAGGCGGCGCGGTTTGAATCCCACCACCGCGATGTTGGCCGGATGCGGGTGACAGGCCAGACCAAAGACGCCTATCGGTTCCGCACCCCCAGCCTGCGCAACATCACCGAAACCGGCCCCTATGGCCACGACGGGGCTTATGCGACGCTGGAGGCTGTGGTGCGCCATCATCTGAACCCCGTTGCCAGCCTGAACAGCTATGACCGGACGCAGGCGATATTGCCAAAACTGGACGGCGCGCAGGATTGGGCGGTACTGGATGATCCGGCGGAAATGGCAGCGATTGCGGCGGCGAACGAGTTGGAACCGGTTGCGTTGAGCGATGACGAGGTCAGCGCCCTGCTTGCGTTTCTTGCGGCCTTGCGCGACCCTGACAGCCTGTCTGGCCGTTTGGGTATCCCCGCAAGCGTGCCAAGCGGATTGGCGCTGGATTAAAGCGGCTCAAGGCCTACCGAATCCCCGTTTCTTTTCAAACGTAAAATCCGGTTAACACCCGTTTCGACCCAATCCGATTTGGCCCCGTCCGGCCAGATCACGCGCAGATCAACCTTGTCCGCCTGCCCCAGCCCGAAATGAACCAGCGCCGCGTTGCCGCTGGCATGACCGCCGCCTACGGTTATCTCGCGGCTCCAGATGTGCGAGCCATTTCGAACTTCGATCCAGCCCCCCACAGCCCGCGTATTCACCCCGTTTTGCCAAAGGTCCAGCAGCAGCCAATGACCGGTGTTCGGTGTGGCGTTCTGGTAAACCTCGACCGGTGCGCGGCGGTTGACCACCACCAGATCCAGCCGCCCATCCAGATTGAAATCGGCCAGCGCCGCGCCGCGGGATCGCGCCATAGTGGCGATACCGGCGGTCAGCCCGTGTTCCGTGAAATGCCCGTCCGCCCCCTGCATCAACAGGTTGTTTGGGTCCGCTGTCGCACTGTCGGGCATTTGTTCGACATTGCCTTTGGCGATAAAAACATCATCGCGCCCGTCATTGTCAACGTCGCCAAATTCAATCTGCCATCCGGTCGATGGCCGCCCGTCCCCGCCGGTATAGGGCCGCTGCGCCGTCACCCCCAATTCGTAAGCGGCGTTGTGATAGGCGGGGCCGTCAACCGATGTATCGGGGAATTGCAGCTTCTGATCGCCCATGCTGCTTAGGAACACTTCGGGGCGACCGTCGCCGGTAATATCGCGGCTGGCGATGCCCATGCCCCACAGGCTGTAGCCCTGCCACCCTTCGGCTTTCGTATAAAGGCGCGGCGTGCCCTCCATTGCCCACATCTGCTCGGCACCGCCGCGAACGTAATAGTGACGGTCATTGCTGACGCGCAGATCCTGACGGCCCTTGCGACCCCAGTCGGTGAACAGCATTGATAGCGGGCAAAAAGCAGGCGAAAGCGGGGTTTGCCGATAGCGCCCGTTTACGGGGCGATGCAGGAAATTCTGATCACACGCCATGAACGGCCCGTCGGGGTTTTCACGATCGACATAGTTTCCGGTGGCCAATGTGGGCAGGGCATTGCCGGCCTCCCATGTTGCAGAAAAGGCGGTGGTCCAGCGGGTGCCGCCATCAAAGCCCAGATCGGGAAATTCGGAAAATGTGCAATCCGGCCCGCCCTTTAGCAGCCGGTTTTCCCCGACCCGCATGATGAAAAGGTCCAAAAACCCGTCGCTATCCACATCCAACGGATAGGCACCGCTGACCTGCCGCAGCGCCAGAATATCCGGCGTATCGGGGGTGAAAGTCACAGCAGCCCCACGGGCAGAAGTCGTGTTTCGCAACAACACGGCAGGCCCTTCGCCGCCTGCAATAAACAACTCGGGGAAATAGTCGCCATCGCAATCAAACGTCGCCACTCCGCCACCAACAAAGAATTCCCAACCGCCGGAATATTGATGCGTCAGCCCCAGCGGTTCGGACCTGTTTTCAAAAAGCGGTTGCGCCGCAACCTGTGTCGCCAGCACGCAAACCCAAAAAGCAGATCTAATCAGCATTGCCCGATATCCCGTTCAAAACAATTTCCGTCACACCCTCGATCGCAAAGGTCGCAGCCCCCATTGCCCACATTTTATCACCCCATTTATGCACCCTGACATCCGGCGGCGGCCCGCCCATATTGACAATCGAACGCTTCATGCTTTCGATCACATCATCATCATACAGGTAGTCGTATTTCATCCGCTCGCCCGACAGGATGATCAATTCGGGCGCCAGAATATTAACCACATTCGCCAGCCCCATCGCAAACATCCGCCCTGCCCTGCGAAAAATCGACAGCGCCAGTTGATTGCCTGCGCGGGCCTGATCAAAAAGATGATGCATCTGCTGTTCGGGTTTCGGGAACGACTGAAGGCCCGGATCATGACCCATCGTTGTGCTGGCCTCGCGCAGCAGGGCGTAATCGCCGACATAGGCCTCTAGGCAACCACGCTGGCCACAACGACACAGCGCGCCATCCAGTTGCACCTTTGTATGACCCAGTTCACCCCCGCCCCCGCGCGTGCCGCGGATCAGTTTACCGTCGATCACTATGCCCATGCCGACACCCTGTTCAATGGTGATCACAATGAAATTGCGCGCATTTTGCCCAAGGCCGAAACGTTGTTCCGCCAGCGCAACCAGATTGGCGTCATTTTCCAGAAAAACCGGCATATCCAGTCGTTGTTGCAGCATGTCCTGCAATGGCGCGTCCGCTTCGGTGATGAAGGGCGACCAGCGGATCACCCCTTTGGGCGCATCCACAATACCGGGCAAGCCGATACCAACACCGGACAGGGATTGCTGGGTCATGCCCGCATCCGATAGCGCCGCCTGTAGTGTAGTCTGCAAGAAGTCACAGGTCTGCGCGGCGGTCTGGATATCGGTCGGGGTTTGGGTGCTGAATTCGGCAACAACATTGCCGATAAAATCAACGATCACAACCGTGGTGGTTTCATTGGACAGCTTCATACCCGCCACCAGATGGGCGTCACTGCAAATCTGTAAATCCACACGCGGACGGCCGCGTTTGGCGTTGCTTTTGTTCGGCTCGGCCGGGATTTCCTGAATTAGATCGACTGCAATCAATTCGCCGGTGATGCTGGTCACGGTGGCCGGACTTAGGCCGGTTTCCCGCGCAATATCGATTCGCGCCACGGGGGCGTTTTGGCGGATGCTGGCAAACACCGCCTTTCGCCCCGTTTCGCGGCCCGTTGAGCCCGTATCCAGTTGTTGTGCGCTCATTTTCCGCTCCGGCAAATCCCTGTAATTTTCGACAGTACACTATTTAATTTGATTGCAAAATTAAAATGCGGCATAGTTTTCGCAGACACGCGAATCCTGTTGATTTTGGCGTGCTTGTATATCCTTGGGAGGACAAGATGAAAAAACTTGGAATTTTTGCTGCCGCATTGCTTAGCACCAGTATTGCCACTTCGGCGCTGGCAGACGGGAAAACCATCGGCGTTAGCTGGTCGAACTTTCAGGAAGAACGCTGGAAAACCGACGAAGCCGCGATGAAAACAGCGATTGAAGCCAACGGCGACACGTATATTTCCGCCGATGCGCAATCTTCCTCGGCCAAACAGCTGTCGGATGTCGAAAGCCTGATCGCACAAGGCGCGGATGCGCTGGTGATCCTGTCGGTTGACTCGGGCTCGGTTGGGTCGGCTCTGGATGCGGCGGCTGCCGAAGGCATTCCGGTGATCGGCTATGACCGCCTGATCGAGGACGAACGTGCCTTTTACCTGACCTTTGACAACAAGGGCGTTGGCCGCATCATGGCCGAGCAGATTTTCGCGCTGGTTCCCAAAGGCAACTACGCGATCATCAAGGGCGACAAGGGTGATCCGAACGCCGCCTTCCTGCTGGAGGGGATGATGGAAGTCATCGGGGACGCGGTAAGTTCGGGCGATATCAAAATCGTCGGGGAAACCTTTACCGACGGCTGGAAGCCCGACAATTCGCAGAAAAACATGGAGCAGATCCTGACCGCTGCCAACAACAACGTTGATGCGGTGCTGTCCGAAAATGACGGCATGGCCGGTGGTGCCATCGCCGCCCTCGAGGCACAGGGGCTAAGCATTCCGGTGTCCGGTCAGGATGGCGACCACGCCGCGCTGAACCGCGTTGCCCGTGGCGCCCAGACGGTTTCGGTCTGGAAAGATGCGCGTCAACTGGGGGCTGCGGCCGGTGGTATTGCTGCCGCACTTGCCGGTGGTGCGTCGATGGATTCGATCGACGGGGCCGTGAAATGGTCCGGCGGGGCGAAAGGCGTTGAAATGAACGCGATCTTCCTGTCGCCAACCCCGGTCACCAAAGACAACATCAACGCGGTGATTGATGCAGGCCATATCGCCAAAGACAAGGTTTGCGAAGGGGCTATGGCAGGCGTCAAAGGCTGCGAATAACCCGCTATAAACAAAATCTGCGCCGCGTTTTGATGCGGCGCAGATCAGGAATTGACTTGTGCCAGCTCCCCCGAACATCATGATACTTGCAGGAGGTCGATGTGACAAAACCGGTGACATCCAAAACGACTCTGTCTGAAAAATCCGACGGCGCGTTTACACGGTTCCTGCGCGCAACCGAGATTGATTCCCGCCTGTTGGGGATGATCGGGGCGCTGGTGCTGATCTGGGTCGGCTTTCATTTCTACGGCAAAATTGTCAACGGATACGGCGCCTTTCTGACCCCGCGCAACCTGTGGAACCTGTCGGTGCAGACTGCGTCTGTGGCGGTGATGGCCACGGGCATGGTGCTGGTGATTGTCACCCGCCATATTGATCTGTCGGTTGGCTCGATCTTGGGATTTTGCGCCATGTCGATGGCGATAATCCAGGTCTGGATATTGCCCGAGTTTCTGGGGCTGGGCCACCCGATGATCTGGATCATCGCGGTGATCAGCGGGTTGTTGATTGGCTGCTTGATCGGGGCCTTCCACGGCTATCTAATCGCCTATCTGGGCATCCCTGCCTTTATTGTCACGCTGGGCGGGTTGCTGGTTTGGCGGGGGGCTGCGTTTTTGCTGGCCCGTGGCGAAACCATCTCGCCGGTGGATGCGACATTTTCAAAACTGGGCGGCGGGCCTTATGGCGCGGTCGGGGCGACAACCAGCTGGATCATCGGGTTGATCGCCTGTCTGGTCGTACTGGGCCTGTTGTGGCAGGGCCGTCGCCAACGCCGCCGCTTTAATTTTCCGCTGCGTCCGCTATGGGCCGAAGGATTTCTGGCCGCTGTTGGCTGTGGATTGATCATCGGCTTTGTGGCGCTGGTAAACGCCTATCCGTGGCCCAAGGGGATCGTTAAGAAATACGTTACGGCCAACAATATCGACACACCTATTGACCAGATTTTCATCAGCCACGGCTTTGCCATTCCGGTGCTGATCCTGATGGCGGTCGGGGTTTTGATGACCATCCTGACCACCCGCACCCGCTTTGGCCGCTATGTATTTGCGATTGGCGGCAATCCGGATGCGGCCGAACTGTCAGGCATCAACACCCGCTGGGTGACGGTCAAGATTTTCGCGCTGATGGGCACCCTTTCCGGTCTGGCCGCTGTAATCGCCAGCGCGCGGCTGGGATCGGCCACCAACAACCTTGGCACGCTGGATGAGCTATACGTCATCGCGGCGGCGGTGATTGGCGGCACCTCGTTTTCGGGCGGGGTGGGCACGATTTACGGCGCGATCCTTGGTGCGCTGGTGATGCAATCGCTGCAAACCGGCATGGTATTGATCGGCTTTGACGCCGCAATCCAGCAAATGGTTGTCGGCGCGGTTCTGGTTTCGGCGGTCTGGATTGATACGCTGTATCGGCGCAATTCGGATGTGTAGGGGGACAGGATCATGACACAGCAAGCCCCATTGGTAGAAATGAAAAACATCCATCTGGCCTTTGGCGGGGTCAAGGCGGTTGACGATGTCAGCGTCGATCTGTTCCCCGGCGAGGTCGTCGGCCTGCTGGGCCACAACGGTGCCGGAAAGTCCACCCTGATCAAGGTTCTGTCGGGCGCCTACAAGGCCGACGCCGGCGAGGTTTACAT
>CAZIDQ010000130.1:4703-7758 GCA_964538015.1 uncultured Marinosulfonomonas sp. | reverse complement strand
GTGAACACCTGACCGGGGTAGATCAGATCGGGGTCGCGGATGCTGTCGCGGTTGGCCTCGAATACGCGCACATACATCAAACCGTCGCCATAATTGTCCCGCGCGATCGCCCAAAGGGTTGAACCGGGTTGAACGGTTACCGCCGAAACCCGCGTTTGCGTGGTTGCCTGCGCATTTTCCAGTGCTTGGGCCGTTTCGCGTTTGAACGGGGTTTCTGTTCGCGAAATAACCGTCCCCGTTGTGTCCACCTGATCCACCCGTAGGGTATACACACCACTATCGACATCGGGCAGCCCCGTTTGCCAACCGCCATCGGCGGCGATGGGGGCCGTCAGAATCGGTTTGTTGTCCAGATAAACCCGTACATACCCCTGATCTGTACCACGCCCCGAAAGCTGCACTTCGCCCCCGTCGTCATAGGAAATGGCGTCAATCACCACGTTGGTGGTCATTTCAGGGCTGGAATCTGCCGGTTGCAAAACCCTTACACCGTCGTTTGTCGCCAGCAATACGGCAGGGGCTTTGGTCGTTGGTTCGGGGTCTTCAAGCGGCACATCTGTGGCAACGCTTTGCGGTTTTGCAGGCGTTTCCACATCGTTTGGCTCGGGAACAACAGAGGTCGCAGGTTCGGTGGATACGCTATCACTTGCGCCCGCTTCGGCGACTTGCGTCTGTTCAACCGGAGTCCCGGCAACCGTTTCCTGCGGTTCATCTGTGGTTGGCGTTTGCGTTGCACCCTCGGTTTGCGGATCAGCCGCTACCACAGCTGGCATTTCGACCGTTTGGGTATCCGTGGCACTGGCAACCTGCTGGCCAGCCGGATCGGGTGTGACGGCAGGTGTCAGAATAACACTGTCAGCCGAAGCCACAGCCGTTTTCCCCGCCCCTTGAACCGAAAGCGACAAAACCTGTGCATTGCGGCTGGCAGGGACATTCAACAGGGCCACAAATTTTCCCTGCCCGTCGGCTGTAGCTTTTGCAACCTCTGCCCCGTCCAAAAGAATGCTCACCTGTGCGCCCGCTTCTGCAGTGCCTGCAATCACGGCCGAGCCATCCCGTTCGACCCGCACCACGTCAAACTCTGGCACAGCAACCGCCGGCATGGCGGGCTCCGCGGCAGGCTCTTCGGTATTGGCAGTTGTGGCAGGTTCGGCGCTTGCGGCATCAGCCGGTTTTGCAACGGTTTGCGCATCCGGAGCAGCAGGTGTTTGCTGCGGTGTTGCGTTTGGCGTCTGCTCGTTCGGGACCGGCTGCATCAGCGTCACCGGCGTTTGTGAATTTGTATAGGCCTGATAGCCAAAATAGCCCGCCAGCACCACGGCAATCGCCGCAGCCCCCCCCGCCACCATTTGCATCCCTGAGCCTTGGCCCGTATTGTCTGTCATCTTGGTCATCCCTAGATGCACAGGTCCCCCAGCGGCCCCGTGCTTGCGTGACCATAGCAACAGCGGTATCAGCGGTCAAAAGCCCTTTGTAAGGAAATTTGTCACATGTCTGTTCCCGCATCCCCCACCCGCCTGTCCGTCTGCGTCTATTGCGGCTCGCGCTTTGGTGCCAATCCCGCCTATAAGGCCGCCGCAACCGAGCTTGGCAAGGCGCTCGCGGATCAGGGCTGGCGGCTGGTTTATGGCGCGGGCGATGTCGGGTTAATGGGGGCCGTGGCCAACGGGGCGCAGGCGGCAGGCGGCGAAACCTTTGGCGTGATCCCCGAACATTTGTTGCAGCACGAGGTCGGCAAGCGCGATCTGTCGCAATTCATCGTCACCGAAAACATGCACGAGCGCAAAAAGGTGATGTATATGAATTCGGACGCCATTGTGGTGCTGCCCGGCGGGGCGGGATCACTGGATGAATTGTTCGAGGTTCTGACATGGCGCCAGCTGGGCCTGCATGAAAAACCGATTTATCTGTTGAATGTCGATGACTATTGGCAGCCGCTGCTGGCGCTGATGGACCATGTGATTGAACAGGGGTTCGCCGATGCCAGCCTGCGCGACTATTTCGATGTGCTCGAAACCGTGCCTGCACTGACTGACGCCCTGCGCAACGCCCTTTCCTGACGCAGCGCATTCAGCGAATAGATCGCCAGCGCCAGCCAGATCAGCGGGAAGGCAATCATATGCCAGCGGCTGACCGGCTCGCCAAAGGCCACAACGGCCACGGCGAATTGCAGGGTCGGGTTCAAGTAAAACAGCAACCCTTGCGTGGCAAACCCCAGCCGTTTGGCGGCATAGGAAAACAGGATCAGCGGCACCGCCGTGATCAGCCCCAGCAACATCAGCATGATGGTGTTGTACCAGCCATCGCCAAACGCTGCGACATTGCGCCCGTCAAAATCGCTCCAGCCCTGTGTATGGGTGCCCCACAACCAGACGGCGGACAGCGGCAACAGCAGCAGAACTTCGGTGGTGACCGATACCACCGGCCCCACCGGCACCTGTTTCTTGATCACCCCGTAGGCCACAAAGGTAATGGCCAGCGACAACGATATCCACGGTGCCACACCCAATCCCCACGTAAGCAAGCCAACCGCGCCTGCGGCCAGTACAACCGACAGGATTTGCACCCGGTCCAGCCGTTCGCGAAACAGCACCGCCCCCAGCAAAACCGAAATCAGCGGGTAGATGTAATAGCCAAGGCTTGCCTCGACCGTGCGGCCCACCTGAATGGCCCAGATGAAAATGCCCCAGTTAATTGAAACCATCAGCGACGAGGCCAACATCACCGCAAACAAGCCGCCAGAGCGGAAAATGACGCCGATTTCCCCAAGCCGCCCTTGAAGGATTAGCACAACGCCAAAGAACACCAGCGACCACAGGGTGCGGTGCGACAGCACTTCCAGCGGGGGGACGTGCGACAGGGCCTTGTAGAACAGCGGCGACAGGCCCCACAAAACGCAGGCCACGATCATCGCGATGATACCTTGTTGTGTGCGTGTCATGGCGCGGCCTGTCTATGCGGGAAGGAGTTAGGAATTGCGTGTACCGGTTATGTCCGTATCGCAAAACCCAAGGCCAAAACCGGTTAACGCATTGAATTTATTGCGACCTACATT
>CAZIDQ010000130.1:0-4603 GCA_964538015.1 uncultured Marinosulfonomonas sp. | reverse complement strand
GGTTTGGCCTTTGGGATTAGTCCCTAGATTTCATCAACCGTTTTTTGCAGCATCCCGCGCACAATATCGGCCACCGCTGGCAGTTCAGCGTTATCAACGCCCATCATCGAGGCCACAGGGTCAATCGCGCTGACCTCGACACCGCCATCAACAGCCCGCAGGATCACATTGCAAGGCAGCATCGCGCCCAGTTTCGGCTCAAGCCCAATCGCCTCATAGGCCATTTTCGGATTACAGGCGCCAAGGATTTTATAGCCGGGCATATCGACATCCAGCTTCTTCTTCATTGTCGCCGTCACGTCGATTTCGGTTAGCACACCAAAGCCGTTGGCCGTCAACGCCGCGCGCGTGCGCTCCTCGGCGGTGTCCATATCGGTGTCGGCCAGAACGCGGTCCAGAGTATAACTCATTCAATGTCTCCCAAATATGAAAAAGGGAGGGCAAAGTGCCCTCCCCGTTTAACCTAGGCGTTGGCCAGCCGTTCGGCCACATTTTCCCAGTTCACAAGTTTGTCAAGAAAGTTGGACAGGTACACCGGACGCTTGTTGCGAAAATCGATGTAGTAGGAATGTTCCCACACATCACACCCCAGCAGCGCGGTTTGGCCAAAACACAGCGGGTTCACACCGTTTTCGGTTTTTGTCACCTTCAGCGTACCGTCGGTATCAACCACCAGCCAACACCAGCCCGAGCCAAACTGGCCAGCACCTGCCGCTGCAAACTGCGATTTGAATTCGTCGACCGTGCCAAAGCCATCCTTGATGCGGCTTTCCAGATCACCGGGCATGGCGCCGGAATTCGGCCCCATCATTTCCCAGAACTGGCTGTGGTTCCAGTGTTGGGACGCGTTGTTGAAGATACCGTTCTGCGCAACGGATGCGGCGTCATAAGTGCCGGTGATGATATCTTCCAGCGATTTGCCTTCCCACTCGGTTCCGGCAATCAGCTTGTTACCGTTGTCGACATAGGCGTTGTGGTGCAGATCGTGGTGATACTCCATCGTTTCCTTGGACATGCCGGCCGCGGCCAGCGCATCATGTGCATAGGGTAGATCGGGAAGTGTAAAAGACATGGGTAGCCCCCTTGGTTGTTCGCATGAAATTCCTAGAGGTCTAGATGGCGTGCGGACGGGGGTTAGGTCAAGTGGGAATGGCGGTGGCGATAGCCAAGGTGGCCGAAAATGCCACCCGAATTATCTTGGAAAAGGGATTCAGGTGCCAAAGATTATGCCTATTTGATAGTACACCGCCCGCGGCCAAAGAATCTGTTCTCGTACCCCGAGGGTGACGATGAAATGGTCATTTTGTGAGAAGGTTTCAAATAACTGGCCCTGAAATTAAACCGCAACGCAGTCTGGCCAGCCGAATTCCTGACCGAAGGCAATGTCCAGGTGAACGTAATGCGCTTGGAATTGTTTGTTGCAACTTTTCCTTCTAGCGGCGTCTTGTGGTAGTGCATTATGAATTCGTCATTCACAGTCACCTTATCTGTTTCAGGGTCATGGCTAATTGCTAAAGAAGCCGGAATCCAATCGCCGCGCCCGTCGGGCTTTATTTTACAAATATAGGTATCTGCGGTTGCAGCAACAGGCATAATAAAACTGGCTAAACAAACGGCCAACAGTAGTTTTTTCATATCGTTCCCTTCCGTACAGATCCCTGATTTGCACGGTAGAATTGATTGATATCAACCACAAGTCGAAAGCGTCTTTCTCTTGCGACAAAGCATTCACTTCACCATCTGGAAGGCGCCGGTTTGCTTTCGTTTTGGGCGTTCTTAGTAGCAGCGAACTTCGCCGCCTTTGGTCGCTGCCGTTTTCAACAGATCGAACGCGTATTGCGCCACGCTGCGGAATACCACCAGTGTGATTTCATCCTCGCCGGACATCCAGAACGCCGCCGGAACCTGCGCCAGCCGCGTGCGGCGGATTTCGCCCATCGGAAAGGTGGCCATATCCACCGGCGCTAATTTCGCAACCACTTCGCGCGCCGCATCCCCCGTCAGGGTGAACACCGCGCGGGCGTCCGAGACATTGACCACCAGCGAATGGGTGGCCCCCAACGCCTTTTGCAGTTTTGCCACGGTTGCCTCGGCATCATCGTAAGCCACCATCAACAGCAATTCATCCGGCGACATCCACGCAGCACCCTTGCCATCTTTCAGGTTGATACCGCGCTGCGTGGGCATATCCACTCCCACCGCCGCCTTGACTGCCTTGGCGATTTTTGCCAACGACAGATCGCCGCGCAGGGTGATCATCCCTTGCAGGCCAATTTCCTGCACATCCACATATCCGGCAGAAGAAACGCCCTGCAACGCGCTGACAGCATTAGACATTCTGCTTCTCCCCTTCTTTGTCATAGAACACCGGATCAACAATTTTCGCGGCAACCGTGGTGCCATCAATCAGGCCAAATTCGATCACCTCGCCCATCCGGTCAGGCCCGTGCAATACCAGCCCCATCGCGATGCCGCGCTCCAGTGTGGGCGAATGATAGGTTGACGTGACGCGCCCCTGCATATTGCGCTGCCCGTTGGCGTTTTCCCCTTCCGCCAGCGCGTAAGCCCCGTCCGGCAGGGTCGATCCATCCAGCGTTTCCAACCCGACCAACTGCCAGCGGTTCGGATCCGCCATATGCGGGCGCTGCTGGGCGCGTTTGCCAAGGAAATCGTCTTTCTTTTTCGAGATCGCCCAATGCAGCCCCAGATCCTGCGGGATCACGGTGCCGTCGGTTTCATCCCCGATCATGATAAAGCCCTTTTCGGCCCGCATGATATGCAACCCTTCGGTGCCATAAGCCATCGCGCCGAATTCTTCGCCCGCTGCGTGCAACGCATCCCAGAACGCGCGGCCCTGAGAGGCGGGCACGGCAATTTCATAAGACAGCTCGCCCGAGAACGAAATCCGGTAGACGCGGGCATCAAAGCCGCCGATGGTGCCGTCTGCCCAGCCCATAAAGGTCAGCGCCTCTTTGGAGACATCCATGCCGCCCAGTTTCTCCAACAGCTTGCGGGCGTTGGGACCAACCACCGCGACCTGCGCCAGTTGTTCGGTCACATTGGCAACGTAAACCTTCCAGTCCCACCATTCGGTTTGCAGCCATTCCTCCATCCACGCATGGATATTCTCGGCCCCGCCGGATGTGGTGTGGCACAGGAATGTGTCGTCATCAATCCGCGCCACCACGCCGTCATCCATCAAGAAACCGTTTTCATTGCACATCAGCCCATAGCGGCAACGGCCCGGTTTCAGGTTGGACATCATGTTGGTGTACAGCATGTCCAGAAATTTGCCTGCATCCGGCCCTTTGACAATGATCTTGCCAAGAGTCGAGGCATCCAGCAGGCCCAGATTGTTGCGGGTGTTGTTCACCTCGCGCGCCACTGCCTGTTCGTGGGTTTCGCCACTCCGCGGATAGCAATAGGGGCGGCGCCATTGGCCGACGGGTTCCATATAGGCGTTTTGTTCTTCGTGCCAGTCATGCATCGGGGAACGGCGCAGGGGCTGGAAGATGTCACCGCGCGCCTCGCCCGCAATCGCGCCCATGGAGATCGGCGTGTAGGGCGGGCGGAAGGTGGTGGTGCCGGTTTGCGGAATGGGCTGGCCCAGCGCATCGGACAACACGGCCAAGCCGTTGATATTGCTCAGCTTGCCCTGATCGGTCGCCATGCCAAGGGTGGTGTAGCGTTTGGTGTGCTCGACACTGGCGTAACCTTCGCGGGCGGCCAGTTGCACGTCGGACACCTTCACATCGTTCTGGAAATCCAGCCACATCTTGGCTTTCAGATCGGGTGTGGCTTTGGCGGGCATGATCCAGACGGGGGCCATCAATGCCTCGGCCGTTGCCTTGGCTTTGGGTGCGTTTGTGCGCTTGGGGGTAAACCCTGCCGCTTTGGCCGCGGATTTGCCCGCCGCATGGGCGTCTTTCAACACCTCGGGCGTGTCCATCGCACCGCTGGCGATGCCAGCAGTCAGCACGAAACCTTGCCCATCATCGCCGGTGGGCGGGCGTTTGGGATCGGGGGCGAAATGGGCCTGATCCTCAACCCAGTTCAGCTTGCCGCCGCAATGGGACCACAGATGCACCACGGGTGAAAATCCACCGGACATCGCCACGCAATCGCATTTGATTTCCTCGCGCGCGCCGCCGTCACCGTCTTGCAGGCACACGGCCACGCCGGTCACCCGTTTGCCGCCTTTGACCTTGGCAATGGCGCGGCCTTCGCGCACTTCGATGCCCAAGGCGCGGGCCTGTTTGGCCAATTCGCTTTCGACCTGCGGGCGGGCGTCAATGATCGCAGGCACATCTTGTCCGGCCTGCTTCAACGCAATTGCAGTGCGGTAGGCATCGTCATTATTGGTAACCACCACGGTGCGCTGCCCCACAGCCACGCCCCAGTTGACCAGATAATCACGCACAGCAGAGGCCAGCATCACGCCGGGGATGTCGTTGCCCGCAAAAGACAGGCTGCGTTCGATCGCGCCGGTGGCGGTGATGATCTGTTTCGCCCTGATCCGCCACAGCCGGTGGCGCGGGGCGTCGGTATCCGGCGCGTGGTCGGTGATCTGTTCATAGCCCAGCGCATAGCCGTGATCGTAAAC
>CAZIDQ010000129.1:6749-7964 GCA_964538015.1 uncultured Marinosulfonomonas sp. | reverse complement strand
GGCAGCAGCGAGCGGCCCTCGACAATGTGATCCGGCACCTTGCCACCGGCCACCTCGATGAATGTCGCGGGCAGGTCGATGGATTCGACCAGCGCGTCACAGGTGGTGCCACGGGTGGTGTCGGCATCGGGCGAGGGATCATAGATGATCAGCGGCACCTTGACGCTGGGTTCGTGAAACAGGTCCTTTTCCCCCAGCCAGTGATCCCCCAGATAATCGCCATGATCCGAGGTGATGACGATCATCGTATCGTCCATCCGTCCCGTGCGTTCCAGAAAATCGAACAGGCGGCCCATCTGGTCGTCGCATTGCTTGATCAGGCCCATATAGGCGGGGATCACCTTTTGGCGCACCTCCTCGCGGGAAAAGGCGCGGCCGATGCGGTTGTTCATGAAGGCGGCATAAACGGGGTGCGGATTGTCGCGCTCGCTATCATGGCGCACAGCGGCGGGCACATGGTTGGCGCCGAACATGTCGTGATAGGGGGCGGGGACGATATAGGGCCAGTGCGGTTTGATATAGGACAGGTGGGCGCACCACGGCCCCTGCGCCTGTTCGATGAATTTGATCGCTTCGCCGGTCAGCCACGGGGTTTCGCTGTCTTCTTCGGCAATATTGGCGGGCTTGTTGGCGTTGGTCATGAACCAGCCCGAGGCGATGTCGTCGCCTTCCACCGCCGCATTGGCGAAATCGGCCCAGGGGTTTTCGCCGGGGTAGCCGCGTGATTTCAGGTATTCGTTATAGGGCGAGCGGTTTTCATCGTAAAACCCGTCCGGCCCCTCGGCCCACAGCCCGTCATCGCGGCACCAGACATCAAACCCGCATTCCGCCTGCCGTGCGCCGATTACGCTGTCGGGCGACAGGCCAAGGCGTTCCATCCCTGCCTTGTCCACCCGCATATGGGTTTTGCCGATCAGCCAGCAATCCATGCCAAGCGGGCGCAAATGGTCGCCCAGCGTCATTTCCCCGACCCGCAGAGGGAAGCCGTTATACTGCGCCCCGTGGGACGAGGCATAGCGGCCGGTATAGGTGCTCATCCTTGAGGCGCCACAAACGGGGGATTGCACATAGGCGCGGGTGAAGCGCACGCCGCGTTTCGCGATGCGGTCGATGTTCGGGGTGTGCAGATGCGGGTGGCCCGCGCAGGACAGGTAATCGAACCGCAACTGGTCGAACATGATGAAAAGGATGTTTTTAGTCATGCCGCTATGGGGC
>CAZIDQ010000129.1:0-6649 GCA_964538015.1 uncultured Marinosulfonomonas sp. | reverse complement strand
TTTCCCCGCATGGTCGATCACTGTCACTCGTATCCACGGGCTGACTGCGAAGCGGTCCAGCGCGATGGAGCCTGTGGTCAAATCTGTACCGCAGATTTTGCTGCTCGCAGCGCCTCTACCTTGCACCACGATCGTCTGCGCCTTTGAACAATCCACTTCGATCGTTAGCCGTTTCATACGAATATCGTGGATTTCAGGTCCGGTTGAGGAATAATACTCCCCTGCTTTCAGTGCTGCCAACAGCGCATCGGGGGTATTTTCTGTGGTTTTTACCATCACCCAGCCACCAAAATGGTCGGGCGTCGCAAAATGCGCATCATCGGTTGCGATCATTGTCAGCCTACGACCCTCGTTCAACATATGTTCACAGGACAGATGCCCATCACCGCGATCATTTTCGATGGCGCACCCGTGGTTGTAAACCTCGACTGCGTGGGCGGCGGGGATGCAGCGGGCATCAGCCTCTGTCAGGGCTGACCAATGAGGGTGGGCGATGGCGATGAACGCACCGGCTTTGGCTGCGCGATTGGTCAGGTCGGTGACGGTTTCGGTACTGTCAAAATAGCGAAAATGCGGCACATCCGGCGGGGCGAAATCAGCAGGCAGGCCAACCGCCACGATATGCCAAATGTCACCATTGTCCGTTGTGTCGATATGGAGTTCAGCGCCCAGAAGAGTTGTAAAACTACCGTTTCGAAACGGGGTAGTGTCGGTGATCGGGTAGTCATACTGGCCAACGAAGTGATCCGTCAGGGCAATAAAATCATACCCTTCAGCCTGATACCGGCGGCAGACTTCGGCTGGTTCCAGCTGGCCGTCAGAACCGGTGGAATGGGTGTGCAAATTGCCACGGCGAAACTTGCCGGCTGCGGTGAAAAAACTGGTAGGCATAAGGTGGACCTTTTGTCTGTTGGCGCGTTGGTTTGAATCAGAATGCGGTCCAGATAACGACACTGCAAGCCCATTCGCGACAAAAATTCAGATATTCACGTCAAGCTCGGCCAGCAGCCACGCCCAACCCGATGCGTGCATATCGCGGTCCGCAAGGCTGCCTTGGATATTGGGGCGGGGCATCGAGAATTTCAGAACCCTTAGGTCAGGGAGCTCATAGCGCTTGATGCCGGTTTCGGCGGTTTGATAAAGTGCCGCAACGCGCGAGGTCGAGAGGGCGTTGCAAATGGCGTTGTAGCTGTCTGCATCGTCGCAGAAAATATCGATTGTCAGGGCGAAGGGACCCGCGTTTTTGCTGCGGATTTTACTGGCGATATCGGCAAGCCTAGCCATGGTTCACCTCGTCAGTTTGCAAGCGAAAAGCATCCATCGGATTTTCCAGCGTCAGCGTGTGGTTCAGGCAGAATTCATGCACCGCCCCTTTGTCCCATTCGGCGGGGGAAAAGGGGAAGGCGAATGTGGCTTGGGGTTCATCATCCGATAGGGGGTAGTGCAGCAGGAACGGATTGCAAAGTTTGGCGATTTCGTTTGCTGTGGCCTGTTCTTGTGCGGTGATAATGGCCAGAACGCCGATTTCAGCAGGCGCGGCGGTGTTGGTTTCCAACGCGCCAAGGGTAGCGTTTTGGCCGATCAGGCGGAACGAAAGGTCGTAGTCATCGGCGGCTAACCCCATTCTGGACTTGATTTCCCCGTGCAGGAACGTGGTCAGTCGATCAACCCATTTGGCCGCGTTTTCGACGTAGCGTTGCTCGCGTAATAGAACCAGCGAGCAGGACTGGTATCCGGCACGCCGCGCGCCCTCAAGCTTGACCGTGTAGCGATCCGATGGCACCCAGTTTGAACCGGTGACACGCACGGCGCGGGTATCCAACTGGGTGTATGTGGCGGATGTCACATCCAGATGGCCGCCGGGCTCAAACAGGATATTGGGGTCAGCGTTTTCATAGAGCATATGCGCGGCCACCGATTGCGGGGTGCAGATGGCACCCTTGGCCATCGGTTGCACGGTGAATCCCTGATCATCAAAGTCGATGATGATCACGCCGCTGGTCGGGTTGGTGGAACACAGCGCGCCGCATTCGCCAATCTTTGCGCCGTGCCACGCGCCGCCCGTGTGATCGCCATTCAGCAAGGGCAGGGCGGCGATGGTGGCGGTGTCGGTGGTGCGCCCCGCGATGATGATGTCGGCACCAGTTTGCAAGGCGGCGGTGATGTGTTCGGCACCGGCCAGCGCAACGATATTGGTGCAGCCGGATAGGATTTCGCGTGTGATCGGCATCTTTGGCCAAAGTGGCGAGATATGGTCCAGCCTGTCTGTGAGCCAACCGGCATCTTGCGACGAATAGAGCCGCGCGATTTTCACGTTCTGCCCCAGTTCCGCGGCCAGACCGCAGGTGATCCGGTACATCCAGTCCACCGTGCTGTCGGTGCCGCAGGTGCCTGCGGTGCCAACGATCAACGGCACGCCCAGTTTCGCGCGGGCCTGCATCAGGATGCGCCATTCCGCCATGGTCGAGGCGCGGGAATATTTCGAGGTGCCGGTGCCCAGATAATGCGGCCCGCTGTCGGTCGAGCCACCATCAACACAGATCACATCTGGCTGCATGTCGACCCCGCGCCATAGGGCGGCTTCGTCAAAACCCAGCCCGATTGCGCCGTTGGGGATCAGAACACGGGTCATCTAATCGCTGATGGCTTGGGGTTTCTTGATTATCCCGCGCAGGAACATCGGGGCGACAAAACCCACAATGGCAGCGATCCACAATCCGATGGCGATGCCCGAGGAAAACAGATAGGTCCAGTCCCCGCCCGAGATGGTCATCGACTGACGCAGGCTGACCTCCATATGGCTGCCCAGCAGGATGCCCAGAATGATAGGCACTGTTGGCACATCCAGTTTGCGCAGGAAAAACCCCAGCGTGCCAAACCCGATCATCAGTAACAGATCAAAGGTGGATCCGGACAGCGAATAGATGCCAACAAAGGATACCATGGTGACGCCCGGCAACAGCACCCACGGGGGCACCATCAGGATGCGCACGAAAACCCTGACCATTGGCACGTTCAGCACCAGCAACACAAAGTTGGCAATCAGCAATGATGCGATCAGGGTCCAGACCACATCTGGGCGGTCGGTGAACAGGGTGGGGCCGGGGGTGATGTTCAGGGTCATCAGCAGTGCCAGCAAAACGGCGGTTGTGCCCGATCCGGGAACACCCAGCGTCAGCATAGGCACCAGCGCGCCACCGGCGGCGGCGTTGTTGCCGGCCTCGGGGGCGGCAATGCCGCGCGGGTCCCCTTTGCCGAATTGCGAGTTGTCTTTGACGATGGCTTTTTCGGCGGAATAGGCCATGAAGCTGCCAAGTGATGCGCCAGCCCCGGGCAGAACGCCCGCGATAAAGCCGATCACGGTGGCCCGCAGCATGGTCCATTTGCAGCGCATGATGTCTTTGACGGGGATGGTGATTTTACCCAGCTTCACACCGATGGCGGAATCCTTGCCGTGGCTTTCGATGAACACGAACACCTCGGTCACCGCGAACAGGCCCACAATGGCCACCAGAAAATCAACCCCGTCACCCAGATGCAGGCTGCCAAAGGTCAGGCGCGGCAGACCTGAACTATCCTGTCCGATCATTGAAATGCCAAGACCGATACAGGCCGCCAGTGCCGCTTTGGCCTGATTGTTCGAGGCAATGCCGCCAAGGGTGCAAAACGCCAGCAGGTAAAGCGCGAAATATTCGGCGGGGCCAAACAGAAAAGCAATGCGCGACAGCAGCGGTGCCAGCAGCATCAACCCGACAGTGGCCAGAAACGCCCCGACAAACGAGGCAACGCCTGATAGCACCAGGGCATCCGCCGCGCGTCCGGCCTTGGCCATTGGATAGCCGTCAAGCGTGGTCATCAACGCAGGCTCGTCCCCTGGAATGTTCAACAGGATCGACGATATCCGCCCGCCATACATCGCGCCGTAGTAAACCGAGGTCATCAGCACCAGCGCCGAAGTTGCGTCCAGCCCCAACGAAAATGCCAGCGGGATCAGGATGGCAACGCCGTTGGATGGCCCAAGGCCGGGCAGAGCGCCGATGATCGTGCCAAGGATGCAGCCAACCACGGCCAAAAACAGTGTGGTGGGTGTAAGCGCCGTGCCGAACCCGTCGGCCAATAGTGAAAGTGTTTCCATAATATCGACTTAGAACCAGTTGCGCGGGAAAGCATACAGGCCCAACCCCAGCGCAAATTTGAAAAGGATAAACAGCCCGACAGACAACCCGACACCAGTCAAGGCGGCAGGCAGCGCGCGGGGCCGAATCTGGTAACTTAGCAATCCGGCCGTGACGGCGGTCGGGATCACAAATGCCAGCGGGGTCAGCGTATAGGCATAACCAACCAGCACCATCACCGCGATCAACAGCCGCCCGAAGGTGGCAAGCGATGGCCACTCGGGATCGTCATCGGGTTTGATGACAATCGCAAGGGCCGCCAGCACAGCCAGCCCGCCCACGGCATAGGGAAAGGATTTCGGCCCGACGGGATCGGACAGAAAACTGGTCTGGATGGAAGTGGCGCTGAAGATATACCCCAGCGCCACCAGAATGGCCGTCAGGCCAAACAGTCGGTCGCTCATTACTGAATGACACCCATTTCACGTGACATGGTCTCGATTTCACCAATTACCGTCGTCAGGTAACCTTGGAAATCACCGCCGAGTTTGGTGAAGGGGGCCAGTCCATTGGCCTCCATCTGGGCCTGCCATTCAGGTGATGCCGCGACTTTGGCCAGTGCGCTAACCCATTTCTGGTAAGCCTCGTCCGAGATGCCTTTGGGGACATACAATCCGCGCCAGTTTACAGCCACCACATCAATGCCCTGTTCTTTGGCTGTTGGAATTTCTTCAAAGCCCGGTACGCGTTCGTCTGTGAACACGGCAATCACCCGGATGTCGCCGGATTTAAGAAAGCCCACGACCTCGGACATGTCACCGGTTACCGCCTGTGTGTGGCCGCCAACGGTTTGCACGATCGCATCACCGCCACCGTCAAGGCCGATGTATTTGACCGAACGGATATCCGTATAGCCAACCCGTGCCAGCGCCATCAGCACCTTGATATGATCGAACCCGCCCGCGGCAGATCCACCGGCAAAGGTCACCGATGATGGATCGGCCTTAACCGCGTCCAGCAGATCGGATAGCGATTGATAAGGGCTGTCGGCGGCAACGGCGATAATGCCGGGGTCCGCGCCGATTGCGCCAAGAAAACGCACCTGATCTGCAGTCATGCCACCATAGGCATTCTGCGCCAGGCGCGTGGCCGTGGCGCTGGATGCAGCGACGATCAAGTCTTCGTCGGTGTTGCGGTCATTCACGACATGGCTATAGGCAAGCCCGCCACCGCCACCGGCCATGTTGGTCACCTGAATTTGGCCATCCACAGCGCCAATATCGGTCATGATCTTGCTGATCGCGCGGCAGGTAAAATCCCAACCGCCACCGGGATTGGCAGGCGCAATGCATTCGGTTGCCATTGCTGAAGTTGCCAGTCCGGCGCTGACAACCAGTCCGGCGGCAATGCGTTTAATTATGGTGTTCATATATGTTTCCTCCCAAGGATTTACTTTTAACAATTCCACGGGGCACGCCGATTTTTAATTATTTGGCAGATTTCCCCAGTGAATGACGTTTAGTAAGCGTTAGCTGGGGCAAGGAGTCAAATGCCATTTTACCGCGCGGTAAAATCAGGCAGTGTTTTGCATAGGTTGAACAATAATGCGTCAACCGGTTGACCTGAAATGCTGGTTGCGGCGCTTTTTGGAACGATAGGGCCGTAGAGGTAGGGCATTTGCCTATTTACCGATAGGCTGGAGGTGCTGTTTTCTTTGAAAGAAAACAGTCCGAAATCTTTCAAAGATTTCGGGGTCGAGCCAGAGGGGGAGTTAAACCTTCATACCCCGACAAACCGTTGCAACAGTCCCTTGTCGGTGCGCACATCATCTGGCGTTACGGTCATCGCATCGCGACCGTTTTCAACGAACACGATCCGGTCCGCCACTTCCAGCACCGCATCCACCCGTTGTTCCACCAGTATGATCGCCACGCCCTGTTCTTTCAGGGTCACCACTACATCGCGGATCAGGGAAATCATCGAGGGTTGCAACCCCTCGGTCGGCTCGTCCAGCAACAGCACTTTGGGTTCCAGACACAGGGCGCGGGCCGTGGCCAGCATCTGTTGTTCGCCCCCCGACAGGGTTTCGGCCCGCTGGTGCAGCCGCTCACGCAGACGCGGGAACATCTCCAGCACCTGTTCGCGCACCTCGGTCCCCTTGCCGCGGGTCATCAGGCCGATTTGCAGGTTCTCGGCCACCGTCATTTCCGCAAACAGCCGCCGCCCCTGCGGGATGTATCCGATCCCCAGTTTGGGCACGCGGTAGGCGGGCAGGCCGGTGATCTCGTGCCCCTCAAGCTGCATTGATCCGGCGCTGATCGGCACCAGCCCCATGATCGCTTTCATGGTGGTGGATTTGCCCGCACCATTGCGCCCCAGCAGGCACAGGATTTCCCCCGCGGCCACATTCAGCGACAGCCCGTGCAGCACCTGCACCTTGCCGTAAGCGGCGTTTATGTCGCGCAGTTCCAGCATCATCCTCCCAGATAGGCCTCTTGCACATGCGTGTTGGCGCGGATTTCGGCAGGCGTGCC
>CAZIDQ010000128.1:1972-8056 GCA_964538015.1 uncultured Marinosulfonomonas sp. | reverse complement strand
TTCATGATCAGATCGAACAGATAGTTCTGCATCTCGATCGGGTGGTGCAGCTCCCAACCCAATTCGCCGGTATAGGCCACGCGGATCGCGTTGACCGGACACATGCCCAGTTCGATCTGTTTGGCCGATAGCCAAGGGAAGCGTTTGTTGGACAGGGCTGTTTCCGGCTCGGCATCGCTGATGATTTTCTTTAGCACATCGCGCGACTTGGGTCCGGCAATCGCGAACACACCATATTGCGTAGTGACGTTCTGGATTTCGATATAGCCGAATTCATCGGCCTTGTCGGCTGCACATTTGCGCAGGTAATCGGCGTCATATTCGGTCCATGCACCGGCGGATACCAGATAATAATCATCCTCTCCCTCGCGCACGATGGTGTATTCGGTGCGGGTGGTGCCTGCTTCTGTCAGCGCATAAGTCAGGTTGATGCGACCCACGCGTGGCAGTTTGTTACAGGTGAACCAGTCCAGAAACGCCGTGGCCCCCGGCCCTTTAACACGGTGTTTGGTAAAGGCGGTGGCGTCGATCAGGCCTGCGCCTTCGCGGATCGCCTTGGCCTCGTCCACCGCGTATTGCCACCAGCCGCCACGCCGGAAGGATCGCGCATCATGGTCGCTGAACCCTTGGGGGGCGAAATAGTTCGGGCGCTCCCATCCGTTCACACAACCAAACTGCGCACCGGCATCTTTCATCCGGTCATAGCAAGGGGTTGTGCGCAAGGGGCGGCAGGCGGGGCGTTCTTCGTCGGGGTGGTGCAGAATGTAGACGTGATCGTAACATTCTTCGTTCTTGCGAGCGCCATATTCGGTGGTTATCCAATCGCCGTAACGTTTGGGGTCCAGCGATGCCATGTCGATCTCGGCTTCGCCATCGACCATCATCTGTGCCAGATAGTAACCGGTGCCACCGGCGGCGGTGATGCCGAACGAAAATCCTTCGGCCAGCCACATGTTGCGCAGGCCCGGTGCGGGGCCGACCAGCGGGTTGCCGTCGGGGGTGTAACAGATCGGGCCGTTAAAATCGTCCTTCAGGCCGGATTCCTCGCAGGACGGGATGCGGTGGATCATCGCCAGATACTGCTCCTCGATCCGGTCCAGATCCAGCGGGAACAGATCGGCGCGGAAACTGTCGGGCACACCATATTCAAACCGCGCTGGCGCACCTTTTTCATAGATGCCCAAAATCCAGCCGCCGCGTTCCTCGCGAACGTAGCTTTGCGCATCGGCGTCACGAATAACGGGATGTTCGGGGTGGTCTTTGCGAAATTCGACCAGTGCGGGGTCCTGTTCCATCACGATGAACTGGTGTTCCACCACAATGGCCGGAATTTTAATGCCCAACTGGCGGGCAGTGCGCTGCGCATGGTTGCCCGTGGCCGTCACCACGTGTTCGGCAGTGATCACCACCTGTTCGTCAGAGGGCACCAGATTGCCGCCCTTTTCCACCATCTTGGTGCAGGTCACTTCCCATGCTTCGCCGTTCCAGTGATAGGCATCCACCTGCATCTTGCGGATAATCTCGACACCACGTTGGCGCGCACCTTTGGCCATCGCCATGGTCACATCGGCGGGGTTAATATAACCGTCAGTGTTGTGATACAGCGCCCCCTTCAGATCCTCGGTGCGGATCAGCGGCCAGCGTTCCTTGATCTGTTCGGGTGTCAGCCATTCAAACGGCACATCGCAGGTTTCGGCGGTCGAGGCATAGAGCATGTATTCGTTCATGCGCTCTTCGGTCTGCGCCATCCGCAGGTTGCCCACCACGGCAAAACCGGCGTTCAGGCCAGTTTCTTTTTCAAGCGATTTATAAAACTCGACCGAATATTTATGGATATGTGTGGTGGCATAGGACATGTTGAACAGCGGCAGCAAACCGGCGGCGTGCCATGTGGACCCCGAGGTCAGCTCGTCACGTTCCAGCAGCACCACATCATCCCAACCGGCCTTGGCCAGATGATAGGCAATCGCGGTGCCAACAGCCCCGCCCCCGACAACCAATGCTTTGACTTGCGTTTTCATAGCCGACTCTCCACCGAATTCATTGTTGCGACGAACATGCCGTATCGCGCACCCGCTGGTCAAACGACAGCCGACCCTTACCAGCCAAAAACGACATCCAAAAACGTCATTTCCACCTTTATTCCTGCCGCAGCGTGCCTATATTCATTTCAACACCAGAATTTTGGAGCATACGCCGATGAGCAACGACCCATATAGCGCGCTCGGCCTGACCAAATCCGCCACCGATGCGGACATCAAAAAGGCCTATCGCAAGATCGCGCGCACCCACCACCCAGACCTTAATCCGGGCGACAGCACCGCCGAAGCCAAATTCAAAGCGGCCTCGGCAGCCTATGATCTGTTGAAAGACGCAAAACAGCGACGCCGTTTCGATGCAGGCGAAATTGATGCGACAGGGGCCGAAAAGCAGCCTGAACGCAAATTCTATCGTGAATACGCCGAACAGCCGGGGCATGGCTATGGCAACACCCACGGCTACGAGGATTTCGGCGATATGTCCGACGTCTTTGCCGACATCCTGCGCCAGCGTCAGGCCCAAGGTGGGGCTGGCGGGGCCGGTGGCGGCTTTGGCGGCCGCGGGTTTGACGCCCGTGGCGCTGATGCCCGCTACATGCTCGAGGTCGATTTCATGGATGCCGTAAAGGGCGGCAAGAAGCGCATCACCCTGCCATCAGGTGATAACCTCGAGGTGAAAATCCCCGAAGGCACCCGCGATAGCCAGACCATCCGCTTGCGCGGTAAAGGGGGCGAAGGATACGGTAAGGGGTCGCGTGGCGATGCCTATGTCACCATAAATGTGCGCCCGCACAAGGTTTTCAAACGCGAGGGCGACGATATCCACATCGTCCTGCCGATCACCATCGACGAGGCCGTTCTGGGCGGCAAGGTTGCCACGCCCACGATCCACGGGACCGTGAACCTGACCATCCCCAAAGGGGCCAGTTCCGGCCAGACCCTGCGCCTTCGCGGCCAAGGGGTGAAACGCGGCGGCAAGGCAGGCGACCAGAAGGTCGAGCTGCAAATCAAGATGCCTGCCAAAGTCGATGCCGATCTGGAGAAGTTTATGCAGGATTGGCGCAAGGACCACGCCTATGATCCGCGGAAAGGAATGACATCATGACCCGTTATTATTCCGAAGAACAGGTGATCACCACCATCACCCGCCTGACCCCGTCGCGCCTGACCACCTATGTGCAGCACGAATTCCTGTGCCCCGCGCAATCAAAAAGCGGGCCGGTTTACACGGCGGCCGATTTGGCGCGGATCGAACTGATCTGTGATCTGGACGAACAATTCGATCTGCAGGGGGATGCACTGGGTGTGGTGTTGTCATTGATTGACCAGTTACACGGGGTGCGTTCCGAACTGCGCCGCGTAATGTCCGCCATCGAGGCCCAGCCGCAAGATCTGCAAAGCCGGATCATCGCCGCGCTGAAAGAAGGTTAAACCACTGTCATCCCCGTGAAAGCGGGGATCGTCCCTTTACCAACCCGTTCAACGGAATCGTCATCAAATGGCGGATATCCTCGCGATCCATCCAGACCATGCACCCCTCTAGATCTTTGCCCGTATCGGCACGGTGCCAATACAGACAGCCGGGTTCGCAATGCATATAGCCCTCTCTTTCGGCCAATCCTTTGAAGGCCAGCGGGCGGGGCATAAAGCCGATCACGTAATCAGGTGCCCAGCGCAGTTGCGCCGACGCCAGCGCAAAACGGGCCAAAATACAGGACAGGCCGGTATCCCGGTATTCATCGGACAGCCAGAATTCACCGTGATACCCCACCACCCCGCCGATCCGTTTGGCACGCGGGCCGGGGTTATATCGCGAAAGGGCTAAATCCAGATCCAGCCCTGTTGGCGGGAAGTCCAGAAAATGCCGGCTCATGTATTGGGATAACGACAGCCCCCCCAACCCGATCAAACGCAAGGCTTGCGTATGAACCAGATTTCCGGCGTGTTTCCAGCCCGCAATCCAGAACGCGTTATCCCCGTTTATGGCATTAAACGCCGGGTCAAAAGGCAATCCCAAACCCTGTTCGGGCCGGCCATCCGACACCAAATCACTATACTCGCCAAAATCCGTCCCCAGCTGCAGATATAACCCGTTTTCCTTGGCAATCTGCGTCGCGGACGCAATAAACGGGACGCCTTCAAACGTATTGTGAATGCTCATCGAGCGTTCCCCCTCCGGTTGTTTTACCGAAGTGTTAACCCATTAAGGTTAATTATTTGGGACCGTCAGCGCAGATAATTCGGTATTCATGATGAATTCTTGCGGCATTGATTGGGCTTTTTCGGGATCCAGCCCTTCGATTTCTATGTTGTGCGTGCGGTCGATCAGGACCGCCAAGGCAAAGCTTCCATCGGGGAAACGACACCCCATAAGCAAACGCTGATAGCTGATCGGCACCAGATTTTCACCCGACCCGTCGCCTAGACGCGTGTGGATATGATCCAGACGAACCCCGCCTTGTGCACGAACGTCATGAAATGGTTGCGCCAGTAAATTGGCAAACCCCGTACCACCCGGCAAATCCGCAATACCGCGGCCAACGCTGCTGCGTTCCCACTGCCAACCATACCACGTCGCATAAGAGGATTTATTGCCGATCTCGATACAAATCCAGTCATCGTCCAGCCGTCTGAATATCATTAGATACGGGCGTATTGCAGCAAATTCAGAGCTTTCCAATTCGCCTTTGGATTTCGCCCAGCTTTGGAAACCCTCTTGCAATAAAGGCGAACTGTCGATCCACAACCGGCTAAGCGGATGCTGTTGCAGGTAATAGGGATGGTCTGCGCCTTCGTCAAAAGCCAGATGATACAATCCGTTGATATGGTCCGAACAATTGTCCAGCCACGCCTGCCCGCGCGCCAGCAAATCCTGAGCCTCGCGCAGGGAACGTTTGCCTGCTTCGGTCAAATAGTACTGGCGATCTTCCAGACGAAACAGCGCTTCGCCCTTGTGTTCTTCCAACAATGTGATGTGACGGCGAACCGTCTGGCGGGTACTGCCCAACTCGCGTACTGCTTTGGACAGGTTCAAAGTGCGCGCAAGCACAGTGTACGAGCGTAACAGTTCAAACAATATTGCCTGACTCTGGGTCCTGGCCATCTAAAAAATTCCTCATTTTCACTCGTACGGCGCTACCATTTACCCAGCGTCAATTTTTTTCACAGCCAATTCTTAATCGCTTAGGTAGAAGTGTCGCAAGCCGTCCAAAAGGGGATGGTACAAAAATCACCCATTGGTGGTAATAATGACGCCGAAACGCGACCATAAGTAACGAGTTGATAGAATCCGTGTTTCCCGCTTTCTCTCTTAGCGAGAAACAACACCGAAAAGAGCAAACATGCCCCATCCAGTAGATGTACACGTCGGAAAACGTGTAAAAGAGATTCGCACAGTGCGCGGTCTAACCCAGTCAAACGTCGCCGAGCAGCTTGGAATTTCGTTTCAGCAGCTGCAAAAATACGAAACCGGCGCCAACCGTGTTTCGGCCAGCCGTATGTTTGAATTGTCCAAATTGCTTGGCGTTTCACCATCGTTCTTCTTTGAAGGCCTTGAGGGTGAAAACTATGAAAGCATGCCGGCAATGGACATGGAAACCGCGCGCATTGCGTCGGTTCTGTCCAACATCACCAACGAAAAGCTAAAGCGCCGCATTCACACGCTGATCAGCGAAATCGCCCGCAGCGATTCTGGCAGTCACGCCGAAGAAGCAGCCTAGCCAAACGGCAATAGCGCGAAAATCCGCCGGGTCCGGACACAGGTCTGGTCCCGGCTTTTTTGCATTCTTAGCACTTGCACCTTGGTACGCGGCCCTATTAGTCTGGGTGCTGAATAAGGTCCGCATTGCCGATCATCACCCCTTCCCCACCCTTCAAATTTCTTGACAGGTATCAATTTAATCATTTGTATACGAATTAATTTGCATCACTCCGGTAAGAGATTTCATCGGCAACAACCAGTATGCAAGTGATACTAGCAACGACAGAAGGCCGAAAAACGGCCCGTCGGACCAACATTTAAGGGAGATACAACAATGGCGAACAA
>CAZIDQ010000128.1:0-1872 GCA_964538015.1 uncultured Marinosulfonomonas sp. | reverse complement strand
GTGGCCAGCGGCATGCTAAACCGCTACACCCTGCAACCGGGCATCACGGATGTGAAAAGCCAGGTTCAGGCGATGGCGCCGTGGGTTGCCAGCAATCTGGGGAAAAAGGTCACGATGATCTTCCCCGATTTTGCGTTCGGCCATAACCACCGCGATTTCTTTAGTGCGGCAATCGAGGCCCAAGGCGGCGAAGTGGTCGCCAAGCTGGCGATCCCGCCAACCGAAACCTCGTTCACCAAATATTTCCCGCAAATCCCGCGCGAAACCGAGGTGATTTATCACGTCATGGTCGGCCCGTCGGTTCTGACCTTTGTTAAGGAAATGGGCGAGTTTTTCGGCCCCTCCGCGCCGCAAATCTTCGGCTTTGTCGATTCGCTTGAGGCGGTTGATTTCGCCACGCCGGGTCTGGAATTCCTGGAAGGTACCCATTTCTGGGAAGGCATGCCGCGTTATGCGCAGGCCGATCAGACCGACTATGACAAATTCTACCGTGCGCAAATCGGCATTGATGAGAATGGCGCATCCGTGGATGACCCCAAAGATGTTTCCACCTACGCCCATATGTTCGGCTGCTGGGAAACCCTGTTCACCATCAAGGACGGGATGGAAGCCGCGGGTTACAAAGGCCCCGAGGACCGCACCAAGCTGATCGAGGCGGTCGAGGCGATCACCGATATGCCCGAGAGCAACGAGCATCCGCAAGGGACCAAACTGTTCAACGGCAAGACCCATCAGGTGTTCGGCCCGCAGTATATTTCCAAGGTCGAAGGCGGCAAGCTGGTGGTGCAACACACCACGTCGCTCGAGGATGGTTTCTATCCGGACGAAGTGGATTACACCTCGCAATCGTTCTAGCACCGCATCCCTAACCCTCCCCTGCGAAACGGGGGAGGGAACACCGTTCCACAAAATCAAAGAGCAGTTCACCACAGATGGAATTCGGCCCCCACCTTATGCTTGCCATGCTCGAAGGTCTGGTGCAGGCGTCTGTCCTGACCCTGACGGCTTTGGGCCTGTCGCTGGTGTTTGGCGTGATGCGCGTGGTCAACGTGGCGCATGGCGAATTCTACATGCTGGGCGCGGTTCTGGCGTGGTGGGTCACAACCATGCTGGGTGGAAACCCCGCCATCGGATTTGTGGTCGCACTGGTGGTCGCGCCCCTATTGGTGGGCCTGATGGCCGCCGCCGCCGACTGGCTGGTGCTGCGGCGGGTCGAATATGACCCCGAGCGCACCATCGTCGCCACCATCGGCCTGCTATATATCATCCAACAGGTCACCCTGATGACCTATGGCCCCGACGCCCATCCGGTCACGCCCCCGTTCAACACCCGTCTGGCGCTGCCGTGGTATGAATTCGCCGATGCAGGGTTTCAGATTTACTGGCCGTGGGGGTTAAGCATCACCAGCTACAAACTGTTCGTGATCGCGGCGGCGATTGTCACCTGTCTGGGCCTGTGGCTGTTGATGGCCCGCAGCAAAATCGGCCTGATCCTGCGGGCAACCCAGCTGGACAGCGAAACCGCACAGGCCTTTGGCATTCCGGTTGAACGCGTCTTTGCGCTGGTGTTCGGCATGGGCGCGGCACTGGCCGCCCTTGGTGCTGTGCTGGTGGTGCCGATCCAGCAGGCGCATTACCTGATGGGGGGCGATCCGTTGTTGCTGTCGTTCATCGTGGTGATTATCGGCGGGCTGGGGTCACTTCGCGGCACCGTGGTTGCCGCCATCCTGATTGGCATGAGTGACGGCATCATCTCGGTCTTTTTCACCCCGACACTGGCGAAAATGCTGGCGACATTGCTGGTGGCGATGGTGCTGGTTTACCGCCCGCAAGGCCTGTTCGGAGCCAAACCGGCATGAAACGCGCCCTGCC
>CAZIDQ010000127.1:0-8079 GCA_964538015.1 uncultured Marinosulfonomonas sp. | reverse complement strand
GGGGCCGCACCCATCTGGTCAGCCCCGTCATGGCAGCCGCCGCAGCGATCACCGGCCATCTGACCGATATTCGGGAAATGCTCTAGCAGTTACACAAAGAAAAACCGCCGCATTTACTGCGGCGGTTTTCAGTTTTAGGATACAGGCGGTTTAAGCCGCTTTTTTACGGCGCCCGAAAAAGCCGATCAGACCAAGGCCACCCAATAGCAGCGGCAGACCAGCCGGCAATGGAACTGGCGAAACATCTGGGGGTACAATGATATCCCCGGCAACGCCAAAGCGCAGATTGTCGATGTTAAAACCAGCAGGCTCTGCCCCGACAAGGTCAAGGAAAACACCAGCAATTTCTGCAATGCCGGATGCCGAAATCAGACCTAGAAATTCAATACCGATTGTTTCATTGGCAACGGTGCCCAAAATGGTGCCATCACGGGCAAATGCTGTGATGCCTGTCGAACCGATTGCGTTAAAATACCCGCCATCAAATCCGACGGCCAGTTGATCAACGTCAAACAGCAGCGCAATCGGACCATTAAACCTTGGCGACCCGCTTAGGGTTGGGCTGGTTGGAAATGCGCCATCTTGGGTAACAAATACATTAGGAGAGCCGGCATCAAGGCTAAGTGCGCCCGTTGGTGTACCGACAACACATGCAGTTGGCGCCGCACCAGGACAATCAATGCCCGGTGTAGCACTGATGGATTGCCCGGTGAAATATCCGCCGGTGGTTACCGTAGGAGAACCGGCATCGCCACCATAATCAGCTGCTGTATACGTTGGATTCACTGTGCCAACGGCAAACTCGCTAAAAGTGATGATGCCAGCGCCTGCGTTGAAGTTAGCCTCGGTAACCCTGACAACCGCGGCGCTTGCGATTGATGCACTTGTTGCCAGCAGCCCCCCGATTGCAAGAATTTTCAAAAGCGATTTAGGTTTCATTTGGTTTTATCCTTCTAGTTATTTTTGTTTTATAAAGATCGCGCAAATTTATTATTACTTTTAGTATACGCGTGAATAAGTGAAATGAACAGGGAATTATACCCTTTTACGTGTACCCCACATTAAATTGAACGCATTGGTATCAAAGGCGTTTCTTCCGCTAAAAATCAATGTATTAATCGGCTTGACAGCGATATGATTCGAGTGCGTGAAACAGTGTATGCGAGAACTGGAAACAATGGATAAGTTTGAAAGAATCACCGGCGTTGCGGCGCCAATGCCACTGATCAACATCGACACTGATATGATCATCCCGAAGTTGTTTTTGAAAACCATCAAACGGTCGGGCCTTGGGGTGCATCTGTTTGACGAGATGCGCTATAACGATGACGGCAGTGAAAAGCCCGATTTCGTGCTGAACCAGCCGGCCTATCGCAAATCTGAAATTATCGTCGCGGGCGACAATTTCGGCTGTGGATCATCGCGCGAACATGCGCCATGGGCGATCAAGGATTTCGGCATCAAATGCGTGATCTCGACCAGCTTTGCCGACATCTTTTTCAACAACTGTTTCAAGAACGGCATCTTGCCGATTGTTCTGCCGCAGGAACAGGTGGACCTGTTGATGAAGGACGCTGAAAAAGGGGCCAATGCCCGCATGACGGTTGATCTGGAAGCGCAAGAAATCACCACCTCGGACGGTGATGTGGTGAAATTCGATGTAGATGCCTTTAAAAAGCAATGTCTGCTTGAGGGGCTGGATGATATCGGATTGACCCTGCAAAAAGCCGATTCGATTGCCAATTTCGAAACAATGTCCGAGTCAGCCCGCCCTTGGGTTTGACAATCTAGGGGGTAGTTCGCCCCCGGACACAGTATATAGGGTCTGGCCATGTGCCGGGCCCTTTTTCGTTCCAAGTTTGATGCAAAGTCGCACCAGTTTAACCACGAAATTGCCTTAAAATTTTAGTTAAAGTTAACGATAACTTGTGCTGGGAAGTGAAAGAAGGCAGAAATTGGGCAAGATTGAGGCAAGCCGCCATAATTTGCGGATGGGACTTGGAACAAGGAAGCGGCAAGGTATCGTTTCCAGCTGGGTTGACGGGATAAAGGCTGTGATTTCACATTTGACAAGCGCCATTGTGCGCGCCCTTTTGGTATTAATTCTGGTGGCAATGCCTTCGATGCTGTTGCCGGGTGTTGATTCAGATTCCGCACAGGTGGTTTCGCTGATTGGCATCTTTGGTGCGGTTCTGGTTTTCTTTGAATATTCATCAACTTACCCCAGCATTATCGAATTTCGCGATGCCCCGCCGTTTAACCGCGTGCGTTATATTTCGCTGTTCCTGACGGTTTCATTGCTGACAATTATCTTTCGCGGCCAGATCGAGCCAACCACATTGACCCGCTTTGTCGGGGCTACCGGTTCGGTGATTGGTCAGGCGATTGATTATCCTTTCAGCCCCGTGCGTCTGGTGGTTTTGATGTTGCCGGAAGATACAAGTGTCAAAAACCTAATTCTGATACAGGCGACGGCTGGCCTTAGCTATCTTATCTCGTTGATGACGCTTGCGGTGTTTCTGATGCTGATGCGCATTCAGGGCTGGCCCTCGCGGGATAAGACATTCAATGTCTGGGTGAACTTGCCCACGTTCGATCCTTCGGCGGGTGGTGATGTGGTTGCACGGCTTTACCGCGACGGGCGATTGAACATTATTCTTGGGTTTGTTCTACCGTTCCTGTCACCCTTGGCGATCAAGGCGGCATCGCAGGTATTCAATCCGATTATACTTGATTCTCCTCAGACGATGGTGTGGACAATGGCGGCATGGTCATTTCTTCCAACAAGCCTGTTTATGCGGGGCATCGCCATGGGGCGTGTCGCGTCGATGATTCAGGAAAAACGCAAGCGCAACACCGCGTTTGTGGAAAAGCATGGTTATGTGCCTGCCTGATAACCGCCGCGCTGATATCGCCGGTTTTTGCCGATACCTACCGGATCGCCACCTATAATACCGAATTGCATCGCCGCGGTCCCGGCCTTTTGCTGCGCGATATTCTGTCGGGCAAGGATGCACAGGTTCTGGCCGTTGCAGATGTGATCAAACAGGTATCCCCCGATGTGCTGGTGCTGAACGGGTTTGACTATGACGCGGGTGGCGTTGCGCTGGCGGCCTTTGCCGATCTGTTGAATGATTACCCCTACCGCTTTGCCCTACGCCCGAATACGGGGATGCAGACAGGTCTGGATATGGACGGTGACGGGCGCATTGGTGGCCCGCGTGATGCGCAGGGCTATGGGCGTTTTGCCGGGCAAGGGGGCATGGCCATCCTGTCGCGGTATCCGCTGGATGCAAAACAGGCTCAGGATTTTTCGGGGCTGAAGTGGGCCGCTTTTCCCGATGCTGTGTTGCCAGTGGTTGATGGAAAACCGTTTCCATCACCACAGGCTGTTGCCGCGCAAAGGTTGTCGTCCGTTGGCCATTGGGTAGTGCCGGTGAAATTGCCGGACGGGGTGATCAACCTGATGGCATTTCACGCCGGACCACCGGTGTTTGACGGCCCCGAAGACCGCAACGGCAAGCGCAACCATGACGAGGTGCGATTCTGGAACGTCTATCTGGACGGGGGGCTGGGAACAAAACCCACCAGTGGTCCTTTTGTCATTCTGGGTGATGCCAATCAGGACCCGTTGGATGGCGAGGGGCTGAAAGACGCCATTCGCGGTCTGCTTGCGCATCCGCTGGTGCAAGACCCGCTGCCCAAAAGCGAAGGGGCTGTGGTGGCCACGCGGGAACAAGGCGGGGCAAACGCAAGCCACCAGACCGATCCGGCGCTGGATACGGTTGACTGGAGAGATACCCCCGCGCCGGGTAACATGCGGGTGGATTATGTGCTGCCATCCAAGGATTTGCAGGTTGCGGGCGCGGGGGTTTACTGGCCCGTGGGTGCGGATAGCGGCGCGGCCTCGCGTCACCGGCTAGTCTGGGTTGATCTGGTGCTGGATCGCTAACGGCATGGCCTGTGCCAGAGGAGTAAATTCGAAATCCGGCAGCAGAGCGTCAAAGGTTGCGCCGTCGATCCGGTGCGGTTTGCTCCACTGATAGCGCATTTCCAGCAGGTGTTTGGCCAATGGCCAGAACGGGCGGGCAATCCGGATCGGCAGCCAGTTCATTTTCTTCAGCCGCAAGGGCCGCCCATACGCCTTTTCCACCGCCGCGCATAATTCGCGCCCTGTCAGGGTGTAACCGGCAAAGGGCACATCGGCAAAGGCGGGCAGATCATCGCGCATTTCCGCCAGATCCACCGCCGCCCGCGCCAGATCGGGCAACCAGGCCCAGGCGTGGTTCACATCGGGATTGCCGGGGTAGGTAAATTTTCCCTTGCCGATCTTGGGCGTGATCATCATGTCAAACCAGTTGCCCGAGGCTTGCGTATCAATGAAATCCCCCGCCCGCAGCACGATGGTGCGCACGCCCGAGGTTTGATAGGCCGCTTCCATTTCGATCCTGATACGGCCCAGCGGGTTCTTTGCCCCGTGTGGCGTATCCACCCCGTAAACCGACGGGGCATCCGCGCCGTAGTTATAGACATTGCCAGGGATGATCACTGTGGCTTTGGTAGATTTGGCCACCTCGATCACCTGTTTGGTCAGCTTTGGCACCTGCGCGGCCCAGTCGGGGTAAAGCGGGTTCCAGCCGTTCACGATTACATCCGCGCCCCATGCGGCATCCCACAGGTTGCCCGACTTGCGGTCAAACTGGCGCACCTCCCAACCACGGGCTTTGAAGGCGTCGGTGGCGTTGCGGCCAAAGCGGCCCCGCCCGCCAAGGATCAATACGGTATCGGACATTTGAAAAACTCCTGTGTTGTGTTGCTCCCAATCTATCCATTCACTGAAAACTATAAATTGCGAAAATATGTAGATCATGTATTCAATATTGAATGGATAAATCACTCGCCAATCTTGACTGGTCGCTGTTGCAATCCTTTCTGGCTGTGGCCGAGGAAGGCTCGCTTTCTGCTGCTGCACGGCGTCTGGGGGCCAGCCAGCCGACGCTGGGGCGCCAGATTCGGCAGGTGGAACAGCAACTGGGCGTCACCCTGTTCACCCGCAAACCGCGCGGGCTGCAATTGACCGATATCGGGCAGGCCCTGCTGCCCGCCGCACAAACCATGCGCGATGCCGCTGGACAGATGGCGCTGGCGGCGGCCGGGCAGGAACAACAGATCAAAGGCACCGTGCGTATCACCGCAAGTGTGTTCGTCTCGCACCACATCCTGCCACCTATCATCGCGTATATCATGCGGCAGGAACCGGATATCGCTATCGAACTGACCCCCAATGACGCCAGCGAAAACCTGTTGTTCCGCGAGGCAGATATTGCCATCCGCATGTATCGCCCGACGCAACTGGATGTGGTGGCAAAACATCTGGGGGATTTACCGCTTGGGGTGTTCGGGTCGGTCGATTACCTGAACCGCATGGGGCGGCCGGAAACGGTCGAGGATATGATGAACGGGCATGATCTGGTCGGCTATGACGCGGACGAACAGATCCTGCGCGGGATGCGGCAGATGGGGCTGGATGCAAGGCGCGACTGGTTCCATATCCGCTGTGACAACAATGTGGTTTACTGGGAACTTCTGCGCGCCGGTTGCGGCCTTGGATTTTCGCAAATCTATGTGGCAATGGATGATCCACAGGTGGAACAGGTGCTGCCCGATCTTCCCATCCCGCCACTGCCCGTCTGGCTGGTGGCGCATCAGGCTATGCGCCAGACCCCGCGAATACGGCGCGTCTGGGATATGCTGGCCGAGGGGTTGTCACCCTTCGTTTCTTGACCCGGCGCGCCCAAAAGGTTACGCGGTTGGCAACCCATTCAGATCAAGGACAACAGCAACATGAGCAACCCTTCGCTTCTTATCCTCGCCGGTGACGGTATCGGCCCCGAAGTCATGGTCGAAGTGCGCAAAATCATCGACTGGTTCGGTGCCAAACGCGACCTGACAATCGACGTGACCGAAGACCTTGTCGGTGGCGCGGCCTATGACAAACACGGTACACCGCTGCATGACGACACCATGGCCCACGCCCAAGAGGTAGACGCGGTTCTGCTGGGTGCTGTGGGTGGTCCGGCCTATGACGATCTGGATTTTTCGGTCAAACCCGAACGCGGCCTTCTGCGCCTGCGCAAGGAAATGGACCTGTTCGCCAACCTGCGCCCCGCGCAGTGCTTTGATGCGCTGGCGGATTTTTCCAGCCTGAAAAAGGAGCTGGTCGCCGGTCTGGATATCATGATCGTGCGCGAACTGACCTCGGGCAGCTATTTTGGCGAACCCCGCGGCATTTTCGAGGAAAACGGCGAACGTGTGGGCATCAACACCCAGCGTTATACCGAAAGCGAAATCGACCGCGTGGCGCGTTCGGCCTTTGAGTTGGCCCGCAAACGCGACAATCGCCTGTGTTCGGTCGAAAAGGCCAACGTGATGGAAAGCGGCATCCTGTGGCGCGAAGTTGTCACCAAGGTTGGCGCCGAAGATTACCCCGATGTGGAACTGTCGCATATGTATGCCGACAACTGCGCGATGCAGCTGGTGCGCAACCCGAAACAGTTCGACACCATCGTCACCGACAACCTGTTTGGCGATATCCTGTCAGATTGCGCCGCCATGCTGACCGGTTCACTGGGGATGCTGCCATCCGCATCTCTGGGCGTTCCGATGGCCAATGGCAAACCCAAGGCAATGTACGAGCCCGTTCACGGTTCTGCCCCTGATATTACAGGTCAAGCCAAGGCAAACCCCTGTGCCTGTATCCTCAGCTTCGCCATGGCGCTGCGCTATTCCTATGACGAGGGCGCCGAGGCCGACCGTCTGGAAGCTGCGGTTGAACAGGTTCTGGCCGATGGCGTGCGCACCGCTGATCTGATGCAAGCCGGCGCTGCAAAACCCGCCAGCACCAGTGAAATGGGTGATGCGGTGATTGCAGCACTGGATGCGAGCCTTTAATTCGCGAAAAGCAACAGGGTGGCCTTGCTAGGCTGCCCTTTTATTTGATATTGGAACACCGAGTCGGAGTGTAGCTCAGCCTGGTAGAGCACTGCCTTCGGGAGGCAGGGGTCGGAGGTTCGAATCCTCTCACTCCGACCATTTTCTTTTTATAGAATGTCAGATGACTTTGACCTTTGCGTCAGCAGCTGACCCAATTTCAGGAAATGTTGAAAGCTGCCGTTCGTTCAGAATGCAGCGAAGGTCTTAAAAAAGCCCACTCTGAACAATGCTGCGCTCGGCACGAATGTCGGCTATGTTCTTGTGGCCAACATCGGTGGGTCTAACGTTAAGGAGGATATGATGGCTAATAAGACCGAGTATCTGGTCATCCAGTACGCAAACGACGGCAGCATTTTGAAGCAACTGCGCGCTCCAAAAGGTGTCAATCTGCGTCTTTTGCTGGAGAGGCTTATTTGCCAAGACTTAGATGGTGACACTGTCATCAATTCTTGCCTTCGATCAAACGCCAAGCGATTCTATGACCCTTTTCAGGTAATCGACATGCAGGAGGAGCATCGACGCGAACAAGCTCGTGATGCGTCGAAAGCTGACCCTGAAACTAAGGACCTGACAGGAGTCTACAACCGTGCGAGGAGCGCGCAAATTCCGCTCGGAAGGACACTAATGACTGCTGGGATAAGTCATGAATATACGGTCAAAGAAGTGGAAGTCTGACATGGAATACTTGCGCTTAGCGATGATGACTTCAGGAGCCTCTATCACAAGCCGTCCAAAGACGATGAAGAGGAGTCAGTGTCAGAATTGAACCCATGTTGCCCGATGCCGCAGTCGGAAATGAACCGATTACTCATACCAAGCTAGTTACTATCTGACAAAAGCGGTTGTTGGAGCGAGTGCAACGAAAGTCAGCAGATTCCACATTGCCGGTCTTCATGAGCTGAGTGGCGAAAGTCAGGTCTGGGTCAGGAATGCTTGATGTTTGGGGCAGTGTTGCCTGACGCCACCCATTGATAGGATTCAGGAAACCCGCCCTATCGAGTCAGAAATACCTGACGTTCGACACTTTTTCTCGAACTTGAATTCCCGGTCAAAAAACGACAGACTCTTTTGTGATGCGTTCATTGC
>CAZIDQ010000126.1:0-8105 GCA_964538015.1 uncultured Marinosulfonomonas sp. | reverse complement strand
AGAAGCTGACAAAGGCCACACGCGGCTCTAATCCAAGGGATTTAGCCACATCCGCACCGCGTTCGGCGATGGTGGCCAGATCTTCCTCGCTTGGCCATTCATGCACCAGCGTATCTGAAATCAGCACAATTTTCCCGCCGTGCAGCACCGCAGTAACCCCCACAGCCCCATCCGCTGCCGTGGCATCAAACACATGGTTGATCAATTCCAGCACATGCGCCGATTTGCGCGTCGCACCAGTCACAAGCCCGTCACCATGCCCGTGTGCCAGCATAAGCGCTGAAAAGACGTGGCGATCACGGGCCGCAAGGCGATGAATGTCGGAACGGTCATAACCCTTGCGTTGTAGCCGCTCGTAAAGGAAACTTTTGTAAGTCGCGAGGTGCTGCGTATTGGCGGCATTTATCACTTCCAACTCACTGACTGCATCCCCCAAGCCTGCGGTTTCCAGCTTGTTTTTCACATCATGCTCGCGACCCACCACCAGCGCATGGCCAAGGCCCGCACGTTGATAGGCAACGGCAGCACGCAACACGCGCACATCATCACCTTCGGCAAAGATCATCCGCCGTTGGGCCGCCTTGGCGCGGGCATGAATGCCGCGCAGAATAGACGCGGTTGGATCAAGCCGTTCTTTCAACGATTCCTTATAGCCATCAATATCGACAATCGGCCGCCGCGCCACACCGGTATCCATTCCCGCCTTGGCCACGGCAGGTGGAATTGTGTAGATCAGACGCGGATCAAACGGGGCGGGGATGATATAATCGCGCCCAAACGTAAGACTACGGCCATAGGCCATCGCCACTTCGTCCGGTACATCTTCGCGGGCCAATTCGGCCAAGGCGCGGGCGCAGGCGATTTTCATATCGTCATTAATGGCGCGGGCATGAATATCCAGCGCCCCACGAAACAGGTAGGGAAAGCCCAGCACATTGTTCACCTGATTTGGGTAATCCGAACGTCCCGTGGCAACGATGGCATCCTCGCGCACCGCGTGGGCCTCTTCCGGTGTGATTTCCGGATCGGGGTTGGCCATGGCGAAGATAACCGGGTCTTTGGCCATGTTAGAGACCATTTCCTGTGTCACGGCCCCTTTCACAGAAACGCCCAGAAACACATCGGCACCGTTCATGGCTTCGTCCAAAGTGCGCAGATCGGTGTTGGCGGCATGGGCCGACTTCCACTGGTTCATACCTTCTTCGCGGCCCTGATAAATCACGCCTTTGGTGTCACACAGCAAACAGTTGTCATGCTGCGCACCCATGGATTTGATCAGCTCGATACAGGCGATACCGGCCGCACCGGCCCCGTTCACTACGATCCGGCAATCCTCGATTTTCTTGCCAGACAAGTGCAGCGCGTTAATCAGACCGGCGGCGCAAATCACCGCTGTGCCGTGCTGATCATCGTGAAAGACAGGAATATCCATTTCCTCTTTCAAACGCTGTTCTATGATAAAACATTCCGGCGCTTTGATATCCTCAAGGTTAATCCCGCCAAAGGCCGGCCCCATCAGGCGCACTGCGTTAATGATTTCGTCGGGGTCCTGGGTGTCCAGCTCGATGTCGATCGAATTCACATCGGCAAAGCGTTTGAACAGAACCGCCTTGCCCTCCATCACCGGTTTCGAGGCCAGCGCGCCCAGATTTCCCATACCCAGAATGGCCGAGCCATTGGTGATCACCGCGACCATATTACCCTTGTTTGTATAGTCATACGCCGTTTCAGGGTTTTCCGCGATTGCCTCGACCGGCACAGCCACGCCGGGGCTATAGGCCAGCGACAGATCGCGCTGGGTGGTCATGGGTTTGGTTGGCGTTATCTCGAATTTTCCCGGAACGGGGTTCAGGTGATAGGCCAGCGCCTCTTCGTCGGTGAATTTATTGTTGTTGGACATCGTCGGACTTTCTGTTTTCGTTTATACCCCAATAACGCCGAATTGGACCGGTCACAACATCGGCCTTTTCTCGGGTTTAACATCGGGTCGCAAATTTGTAGTATCGCGGCAGTTTGAACCGGGGGGTTAGATGAATATCGCCAAAACATCCGTCACGCCAATGATGGCGCAGTTTCTGGAAATAAAAGCCGATCATCAGGACGCGCTTTTGTTTTACCGGATGGGCGATTTCTATGAAATGTTCTTTGACGATGCCGTCGCAGCGGCACAAGCATTGGACATCGCCCTGACCAAACGTGGCAAGCATCTGGGCGAGGATATTCCAATGTGCGGCGTGCCCGTGCGCGCGGCCGAGGGGTATTTCCTAACGCTAATCCGCAAAGGGTTCCGCGTGGCGGTTTGCGAACAGATGGAGGACCCTGCCGAGGCGAAAAAACGCGGTTACAAAGCCGTGGTCAAACGCGAGGTTGTGCGGCTGGTGACACCGGGCACATTGACCGAGGATTCATTACTGGACGCGCGGCGGCATAATTATCTGGCGGCCTATTCCGAGGTGCGCGGTGAAGGGGCTTTGGCGTGGGTTGATATTTCCACCGGTGTGTTTCATGTGATGCTTTGTCCACGGGTTCGGCTGGGTCCGGAACTGGCGCGCCTATCCCCGCGTGAATTGGTTGTATCCGAGCAAATGGAAGCGGATTTAGCCGAGTTAGTGACTGACTCTGGTGCGTCATTAACTGCCTTGTCCTCTGCCAGCTTTGACAGCACAGCGGCAGAAAAACGGCTGACAGGGCTATTCAAGGTCGGCACAATGGAGGCTTTCGGTCAGTTTTCCCGCGCTGAAAATTCAGCGATGGGGGCGATTGTCGAATGGCTGGATATTACGCAAAAAGGGCAGTTGCCCTTGTTGCGCCCGCCGGTGCGCGAAAGTGCTGACGGGGCGATGCAGATCGATGCAGCCACGCGGCGAAATCTGGAACTAACCCGCAGTTTAAGTGGTGGGCGGGACGGATCCTTGATTGCGGTGATTGACCGGACAATTACGGCAGGTGGCGGACGGTTGCTGGAACGACGATTGTCCAGCCCGTCGCGAAACTTGCCTGCGATCCATGCGCGACAGGATGCGGTTTCCTTTATGATTGAAAACAGCGCATTGGCCGATGCCCTGCGCGACGATCTGCGCAAGGCCCCCGATATGGACCGCGCGGTTTCACGTCTGGGACTGGATCGGGGCGGGCCGCGGGATTTGACGGCGGTACGCGATGGTCTGGCGCAGGCCGGCAGCATTGCAGCGCGGGCGGACGGGTTGGAATTGCCCGCAATTTTGGCCGATGCGGTGGATGCCCTGCGCGGGCATGACGAATTACTGGACCTGCTGGAACAGGCGCTGGTTGCCGATCCGCCCTTGCTGGCGCGTGATGGCGGGTTTATTGCACCCGGTTATAACGCCGATCTGGACGAGGCCCGCACCCTGCGCGATGAAGGGCGCAGCGTGATTGCCGGAATGCAGGCTGACTATATCAAGCAAACCGGTATTCAGGCGCTAAAGATCAAGCACAACAATGTGCTGGGCTATTTCATCGAAACCACGGCAAAACATGCTGATGTCATGCTGTCTGCCCCCCTGTCCGAAACATTCATCCACCGGCAAACCACGGCCAATGCGGTGCGGTTCACTACGGTGCCTTTGTCGGAAATGGAAACCAAAATCCTGAACGCGGGCAACAGGGCGCTGGAAATAGAAAAGCGGCTCTATTCCACGCTAAAAGACGCTATCTTGGCCGAATCCGGCCCCGTTAATCTGGCCGCTGCGGCGCTGGCGGAAATTGATCTGGCCTGTGCCTTTGCCGATCTGGCAACTGGCGAAAACTGGTGCAAACCCGTTGTGGACAACAGCCGCGCCTTTGAAATTTTCGGCGGGCGGCATCCGGTGGTGGAACGGGCCTTGCGCCAACAGGGCGGGGCGCCGTTTATTGCCAATGACTGTGATCTGGCCGACGGGTCGGACGGGGCCGATATCTGGTTGCTGACCGGTCCGAATATGTCGGGTAAATCAACCTTTCTGCGCCAGAACGCGCTGATTGCCCTGCTGGCGCAAATCGGATCCTATGTTCCGGCTGATCGTGCCCATATCGGGCTGGTGTCACAACTGTTCAGCCGCGTTGGCGCCTCGGATGATCTGGCGCGGGGGCGATCAACATTCATGGTGGAAATGGTTGAAACAGCCGCGATCCTGAACCAGGCAGATGACCGCGCGTTGGTTATTCTGGATGAAATCGGGCGCGGAACGGCGACATATGACGGGTTGTCCATCGCATGGGCCACGCTGGAACATTTGCACGATGTGAACAAAAGCCGCGCCTTGTTCGCCACGCATTACCACGAAATGACAGCGCTATCCGACAAACTGGACGGAGTGGAAAACGCCACAGTGACGGTCAAGGAGTGGGACGGCGATGTGATCTTCCTGCACGAAGTCAAAAAGGGCGCAGCGGATCGATCATACGGGGTGCAAGTGGCGCGATTGGCCGGATTACCGGAAACCGTGGTTGCACGCGCGCGGGTGGTTTTGGAAATGTTGGAAAAAGGCGAGCGCGAAGGCAAAGTCGGGCAAAAGGCGTTGATCGACGATCTACCGCTGTTTTCCGCGACCCCCGCACCGGCAGCGCCAGTGCAGGGAAAAGAATCGCAAATCGAGGCGCGTTTGAAGGACATATTGCCGGACGAGCTTACCCCGAAAGAGGCGCTCGCCCTGCTGTATGAATTGAAAGAGCTGAAATCCTAGCCTTTGGGCATAGACGAAACGCCAACTTGCGCGGGGCGCAGCAAGCGGTCGTGCAGCATGAATCCTTCGGCAGATACCTGAATGATGTCGCCGGATTTAGTATCGGGTAGGGGTGCTTCGAACATGGATTCGTGGAAATTCGGATCGAACCGTTCGCCAACCTCGGGTGAAATCCGCACAATCCCGTGCTTTTCAAACACATGCAGCAATTCGCGCATGGTTAGCTCGATCCCTTCGATCAAAGCCGCCGACGCGGAACGCTGTTCATCCGTCACCGTTTCCAGCGCCCGCTTCAGGTTGTCATAAACCGGCAGCATATCACGGGCCATCTTGGATCCGCCGTATTGCTCTGCCTCACGGCGGTCACGGTCGCTGCGTTTACGTGAATTTTCGGCATCAGCCAGCGCCCGCATAAAGCGGTCTTTCATTTCATCCCGCTCGGCGCGCATTTGCTCCAGCTCGTCTACCTCGGCGGCTGCATCTTCTTCTTCGATCCGGTCCTGCTCGGCCTCGAGCGACTCGATATCGTCCAGAAATTCGTCTTTGTTTTCGTTTGCCATTTTCTTTTCCTTACCCCTGATCCGAAATCAGTTTTCCAACCAGTTGCGCTGTGTAATCGACAATCGGCACGATCCGTCCATAGTTTAGACGCGTAGGGCCAATGACCCCGACCGCACCGATAATCTTTCGGTCAGAGTTCATATAAGGGGAAACCACCAAAGAGGAACCCGAAAGTGAGAATAATTTGTTCTCGGAGCCAATAAAAATGCGCACACCTTCGCCTTCTTCGGTCAATTCCAGAAATTCAGCGATGTCGCGTTTGCGTTCCAGGTCGTCAAACAGGCTGCGGATGCGTTCCAGATCAACAGATTCGGCATCATCCAGCAGGTTTGAACGACCACGAACAAGCAGCCGTTCATAGCTGTCATCATCATTGTCCCACAGAGCAAATCCGCTTTCGACCAGCGCGCGGGCGAGGGTGTCAATTTCCTGTCGGCGGTTTTGAATTTCATGACCAATGGTTTGGCGCAATTCCGACAGGGTGCGCCCCTCGGCCAAAGCATTCAGAAAATTCGCCGCCTCGCGCAAGGATGACGGAGTTTGGCCAATTGGCGGAGTAAACACGCGGTTTTCCACATTGCCATCGGCAAACACCAGCACCACAAGGGCACGATCGGGGGCAAGGCTAACAAATTCGATGTGTTTGATCGGCGCTTCGTGTTTGGGGGCCAAAACCAGTGAGGCGCCATGCGTCATACCGGAAAGGGCCGAGCCAACACGGTCCAGCAAGGAATTTACATCGCTTGCCTCGCCCACAGTTGCGTCGATTTTTTTGCGATCTTCCGATTGCAAATCGCCCACTTCCAGCAAGCCATCGACAAACATCCGCAACCCCTGTTGCGTCGGGATACGTCCGGCCGAAATATGCGGCGAATCCAGCAAACCCAAAAGCTCAAGATCCTGCATTACATTGCGAATGGTTGCCGCGCTTACCTTTTCACTTAACGAACGGGTAAGCGTGCGCGAGCCGATCGGGCCACCTGTTTCCAGATAGCTTTCCACCACCAGCCGGAACACCTCGCGGCTGCGGGCGTTCATTTCGCCGAATATTTCGCTGCCATCACTCATCGGCCACTTTCAGGTTGCTTTTGCGCCTTTAGCACAGGTATCTCAGCATAGCTCATAGATAAAGGACACACCATGCGCCCCTCTGGTAGAAATGTAGACGAAATGCGCCCGATTTCAATCGAGATCGGCATCACGAAACACGCCGAAGGGTCGTGCCTGATCAAATGCGGCGATACCCATGTTTTGTGCACCGCCACGATTGACCCGGGTGTGCCGCGGTTTTTGAAGGGGTCCGGTCTGGGATGGGTCACGGCAGAATACGGCATGTTGCCCCGCGCCACCAACACGCGGATGCGCCGCGAGGCCAAGAACGGGCAATCTGGTCGCACGCAGGAAATCCAGCGGTTGATTGGACGCAGCTTGCGCGCCGGTGTTGATCGGGTGGCTTTGGGTGAACGCCAGATCACCGTGGATTGCGATGTGATTCAGGCCGATGGCGGCACGCGCTGTGCCTCGATCACCGGCGGCTGGGTGGCGCTGCGTTTGGCGGTGAACAAACTGATGAAAGCGGGCGATGTTATTTCCGATCCGCTGATTGATCCGGTTGCCGCCGTTAGCTGTGGCATTTACGCGGGCCAGCCGGTGCTGGATCTGGATTACCCCGAGGATTCCGAAGCGGGCGTTGACGGTAACTTTGTTCTGCTGGGCAACGGTCAGATGATCGAAGTGCAGATGTCGGCCGAGGGTTCGACCTATTCCCGTGACCAGATGAACACGCTGCTGGATTTGGCTGACAAAGGTGTCGCCGAACTGATGGCCGCGCAACAGGCGGCAGTTGCCTGATATGCGCCGGTTTGACGGGGATAAGCTGGTAATCGCCACGCATAACGCCGGGAAACTGGTGGAAATTGCCGAGTTGCTGAAACCCTTCGGGATTTCGGTAACTTCGGCGGGCGAGCTGGGGCTGGAAGAACCTGAAGAAACCGAAGACACCTTCGCCGGCAATGCCCGTATCAAGGCACATTTCGCCGCCAAGGCCAGCGGCTTGCCTGCCTTGTCCGACGATAGCGGCATCACCGTTGATGCACTGGATGGTGCGCCGGGAGTTTATACTGCCGATTGGGCCGAAACACCCACGGGGCGCGATTTTCCGATGGCGATGAAAAAGGTCTGGGATTTGCTGGAAGCGAAAGATGCTTCCAAGCCTCGCACCGCCGCCTTTAACTGCACCCTTTGTCTGGCATGGCCGGACGGTCACGACAAAATCTTCGAGGGCCGCGTTGACGGGCGGCTGGTCTGGCCGATGCGCGGGGAAAACGGCTTCGGTTTTGATCCGGTATTCCTACCCAATGGCCACGATCTGACCTTTGGCGAGATGGATCCGAAGGATAAAAAGGCGATCAGCCACCGCGCCGATGCCTTTGCCAAACTGGTTCAGGGCTGTTTTGCCTGAGGATTGGCAACAGGGGGGCTTTGGCCTCTATATCCACTGGCCGTTTTGCCAGTCGAAATGCCCCTATTGCGATTTCAATTCCCATGTAGCAACGGAAATAGACCAGCAGAAATGGGCGAAGGCCTATGTTTCTGAAATTGGCCGGATTGCGGCAGAAACAGTCTCTAAACCGCTTAAAAGCGTGTTTTTCGGCGGTGGCACGCCCAGCCTGATGTTACCCGAAACGGTCGATGCCATCCTGTCCAAGGTGCGTGAATGCTGGGCACTGGGAAACGACATTGAAATCACGCTCGAGGCTAACCCGACATCGGTCGAGGCCAGCCGGTTCGCGGGCTACAAAGACGCCGGCGTGAACCGCGTTTCTATCGGAATTCAAGCATTAAACGACCCCGATCTACGCC
>CAZIDQ010000125.1:0-8126 GCA_964538015.1 uncultured Marinosulfonomonas sp. | reverse complement strand
CCCCACGTCCCCCTTTACAACCCGCCTCCGTTTCCCGCACCATTCCGCGCATGTATGCAGATCGATTGAAATTGATGTTTTCGCACACCTCGGTGAAGGTGATGTTTGGCTTGTGGTTGCTGGGCTGGGCGCTGGTGATTGGCACCGGCAATGCCCATCTTTTATGGCTGGTGCCGCTGGGCATAATCGGCCAGATGCTGAACGAATATTCGGTTCATCGATACCTGTTCCACTGGCCCGCCCCGCGCAGTCAGTTCTGGTTTGATGTGCTGTATCGGGTGCATTACGGCCACCATGATTTCCCCAACAAACCGGCGCTGTTCTTTGTGCCGGTGTGGTTTGCGGTGCCGATGGCCCTGCTGCATGTGACGCTGGCCTATGTGGTGCTGCGTCTGTTGGGGTATGAAAATCCGCTGATCGGCGCCACAACGTTCACATTTGTCGGCGGCATCACGGCGTTTTTGTTTTACGAATGGTTTCATATGACGGCCCATACCAATGTGCGTAAATGGGCGGTGGAACGCTATGTCACCCGCCTGCACGGGATGCACCATTTTCGCAATTACCAGCGCTGGTTCCACGTCAATCCGGGTGGCGAGGTGATTGACCGGATCATGGGCACGGCGATTCCCGATGAAGAGCTGAAACAAAAGGGGCGGATGCAGTTTTTGTCGACTTTGGGCCTGAAACCCGATGATCCCCGCCTGATCAGTGCCCGCATGCGCCTAGGTCCGCAGTACAACATCACCGAACAGGATATGACCCGCGCGGCAGCTACATAATGACACTTGCGGCGAGTATCGCGCAAGCGTAGCATCACAGCCATGCTACGTCTGATCAACGCCCTGTTCCTGTCGCTGACGCTGGTGATCACCAGTATCAGTATGGCCGTGGCGCGTGGGCAAAACCCTGATATCGGCACCGATATTGTGATCTGTACCGGCGTAGGCATGACGACCATCACAATTGGTCCCGATGGACAGCCGATAAAGAAAACCCATCTCTGTCCTGATGGTGTTTCGATCTTTGCGGCCGCGTTCACGACCCCGATTGTGCCGGTTTTGCCTAGCGTGATGGTGTGGCGCCTCGCGTTGCCTGCAGATACCATTGTCCTGCCTCAGGAAGCCCCGTCACCTGCGGCGCGTGGTCCACCCTTGGATGTTTGAAACCGAACCAACTTTCTAACAGAATAATTCCCCAAGGAGACGAGTTTGTCTTTTACAAAAACTTTTCTGGCGACAGCCACTGCGATCACCCTTGCCCTGCCGGTATTTGCCGACGGGATTATGATCAAAGACGCCTACGTACGATCTTCCGGTCCATCCGCTAAAACCGGCGCGGCCTTTCTAGTGATCATGAATGATACCGATCAGGATGATACGTTGATTTCCGCGACCTCCGATATCGCGAAACGTGTTGAAACACATACCCATATCAAAACCGACGATGGCGTGATGCAAATGCGCAAGGTCGAAGGCGGGTTCCCCGTTGGCGCCCATGGCATGCACGCGTTGCAGCGCGGTGGCGATCATTTGATGTTTATGGGCCTGATTCGTCCAATGAATCAGGGCGATATGGTCACGGTAACGCTGACATTTGAAAAAGCAGGCGAAATGACGGTCGAAATTCCGGTTGATCTGAAACGCATGCCCGCAAGCGGTATGATGATGAAACATGACATGGATATGTCGAACGGCGCGAACAACTAGTTTAAGTGCCCTGTTAAGCATTAGCCCCGTGTTCATGTGTTGGATGCGGGGCTTTTTACAAAGGACTGATTGCTCGCCATGCGGATATTGTTCGTTTGCCTTGGTAATATCTGTCGCTCGCCTTCTGCCGAAGGTGTATTTCGGGCGCTTAGCCAACAGGCCGGGCTGGATCTGGCAATCGACAGCGCCGGAATCGGTGGCTGGTATATCGGCAAAGCCCCTTACGGCCCGATGCAGGCCGCGGCATTGCAACGGGGTTATGACCTATCCAGCCTTAGGGCGCGGCAGTTTGGGTCGACGGATTTTGAAAACTTCGACCTGATTATCGGTATGGATGCCGAAAATATCGCGGATATGGAACGTCAGCGTCCAGCAGGGAACACCACGACCCTGCACCTGTTTACCGACTATGCCCGCGATACCGGTGCCGACCATGTGCCGGACCCATATTATACCCGTGATTTTGATGGCGCTTTGGCGTTGATCGAGGAAGCCAGCTTTGGTCTAATCGCAACCCTTTAGGATGGGGTTTCATACCACCGCTTTCAATAAATGCTGATCTTACTGGCAAAAAGCCTGAGCCGTCGCGCCGAAATTTTTGTAGCGCTTCCAGAACGCCTCTTTGTAGGAACTGTCCGCCTGGCGCACGTCCTGTGCCATCTGCGGGTCTTTGAAAAACTTTGCGGCCAGTGCCTGATCGCGGTTGTTTAGTACGCGGTCTGCAGCATCCTGAATGCACCGGCACAACTGTCGCGATGCGCCGGGGCGGTCGGATTGCATGCAGGCACGGTGGATTTTGCCAGCCGCAAGGGCCGCAGGGGCGGTTGCAGATAGGGTGGAAACGGCGATCAGCGCCGCAAATGCGATGGTTTTCATTGTCTTTGCCTCTTGCCTAATGGGGCGCACCGGTTGGTCCGGATGTCATCCCGCCTATTGCTCGTTTTCGTCAATATGCCCCAACAAGATGGGTTTTTCAATCACCCAAAACCTAATTGTGACGTTGATGCACTACTCCAGCTGCACAAGCGGGCATTGGGCCACCAGTGCTTCGGCCTCGGTGCGGGGGCACAGGCGGGTGGCATCGGTCATTACGGCGGCGCTGGCGGCGGCGGCCCCTTTTTGTAACGCCAATGATGGTGCATCCCCGCGCGACAGGGCTAACACCAGCGCCCCGACAAAACTGTCGCCTGCGCCAACTTTGCTGCGCACGGGGACATCGGCGGCGGCGGCGTGCCAACGTTCGCTGCCTGTGGCCAGAACCGAGCCTTTGGCCCCCAGAGCCATCACAATCATCTGCGCCACGCCACGTTTGACCAGACTGCAGGCGAATTCAGCCAGTGTTTCGACGGTTTCCAGTGGCGTGCCTGCCAATTCCTCGGCTTCGGCCTTGTCCATACGCAGCAGATAGGGCGGGTTGACCGGCTCGGTTGCCATCTTGCGCAAAGCCCGCCCAGACGTATCCACCACCAACCGCGCGCCTGTCCCGTCTATTTGCCGCTCTAACATGGCGGGGAAATCATCGGGAACGCCGGGCGGGTTACTGCCGCTTAGTACTACATATCCGTTTTTGAGAACGGTTTGATGAATTTCGATCAGAACCTGTTTTACCAGTGCTGCGTCCCAGATCGGACCGGGCATCACAAAACGGTATTGCTGACCCGTGCGCCGTTCGGTCACGGCCATGCTTTGACGGGTTTCTCCAGGAATATCAAAGGGATGCACCTGTACGCCTTCACGGCCCAGCAGACTTAGCAGAATTTGCCCCATATGCCCGCCCACCGCTGCAAAAGCGCAGGCATCACCACCCAGAATATGGATCGCGCGGGCTACGTTCACCCCGCCACCGCCGGGATCACGCAGTGCTGCATCGCAGCGCACTTTGCGTTCGGGGCGTACCCGTTTGGCCGAGGTCGAAAAATCAACCGTGGGATTCAAGGTGATGGTCAGAATGTCGGACATTTTGCGGCGCCTTTACGTACGGTTCCGGAACGCGATCAGCGTCCCAGATTCCGCATGGATTGGCAACAGGCCACAGGCGCGCAGGCGGCGGCTATTGTGGATATTTGCGTCTGGCTTTGGCCACCCCGATCCGCCCACCGTTTTTGCGGGTTTGGGCTGTGGCGCGCCATTCGTAGGTGTGGCGACCGCCGGGGGGGCAGGGGGATTTGTATTTGAACGCCCCGGGTTCGATCACCTGCTGGCCGGTGTATTTCACCACCCCGCCACCGTGGTTATAACCCGGCACATCTCGGTCGGTCAGCTTAAAGCGAATATACTGGGTGCCAGCGGGGACATCTTTCAAAACAAACCGCGGGTTGGCGACGCGGTTCGGATTGCCGCTGGTGCACAGCTTTAGCCCTTTCCAGTCAAACCCGATCTCGAAGGCCTGAGCGGCAGGGGCGGATAGGGCAAGTGTGGTGGTGATGGCGAGTGTCGAGAAAAGAATCCGCATTGAAAAGCCTCGTCAATAAATAGCTGAATACGCGCACCATAGCTTATTTTGGCAATCTGGCCAATATGCGCTGCAATTCACCAATTAGTGCCTTGCGCTCGTCCACAGACAGAAATGCTCCGATTTCCACCTCGCGGTCCCCGCCGCGCAGGGTCAGGTAACTGTCTACGGGGCCGGATTTCGGGTGCATATGAACGCTGACCCAATAGGGGTTCGCCGCCCAGTGTTGTGGCTCGCCGCGTGGGTTTTGGCGGGTCAGCTCCATTTGGTCGGACCAGATGGTGAGGGTTTCAAGGATCATCCCGTCCTTGTAGCTGCGCATCAGGAAATACCAGATGGCCGCGACTGCAGCGGCCAGAAAAGGCAGCATGAACCACAGGTATTTTGTGCCCAGCAGGGCCAGCAGCGGAATGCTGATCAGCGCGGCGGTGATGCCGATGAACCAGACAAACCCGCGACGGGGCAGGGACCGGTAGGGCCACAGGGCAAGCTGGCAATAGGGCTTGCCGGTGGCATAGGCAAAGCAAGAGGCCCCGAATTGCTCCGAGGCCTCTTGATCAGGTTTTATCTGCCACTCGTAGGGCAATGCGCCGTCCCCTTAGTGGTTGTGGCTTTTGTCCCATTCTTCCTGCTTGGCAAGAATTTCGAACGTATGCTCCGGCGGTGGGGTGGGCAATGTCCACTCCAATGTGTCGGCGTATTCGTTCCAGTAGTTTTTCGCGGTTACCCGTTTGCCTGCCAGCAGGGTGTAGAACACGATGCCGATGAAGAACACGAAGGACGCGAACGACAGGAAGGCACCCCATGACGACAGATAGTTCCAGTAGGCGAATGCCTCGGGGTAGTCGATATAGCGACGTGGCATGCCCTGACGGCCAAGGAAGTGCTGAGGGAAGAATGTCAGGTTGGTGCCAATAAAGAACATCGCGAAATGCAGCTTGCCTGCCCATTCCGGATACTGACGGCCCGACATTTTACCGATCCAGAAATAGACACCGGCAAAGATCGCAAACGCGGCCCCCAGCGACATCACATAATGGAAGTGCGCCACGACGTAGTAGGTATCGTGATAGGCGCGGTCCAGACCCGGTTGGCTAAGGACAACACCCGTAACGCCACCAACGGTGAACAGAAACAGAAAACCCATGGCAAACAGCATCGGGGTTTCAAAACTGACCGAGCCTTTCCACATTGTCGCGATCCAACTGAAGATCTTGATCCCTGTCGGCACCGCGATCACCATCGTTGCCAGCATGAAATAGCTTTGCTGTGACAGGCTCATCCCGACGGTGTACATGTGGTGCGCCCAGACGACAAAGCCCAGAACCCCGATTGCTACCAGCGCGTAAACCATCGGCAGATAGCCAAAGATCGGCTTGCGCGAGAAGGTTGCGATGACGTGGCTGATGATGCCAAAACCCGGCAGGATGATCATGTAGACTTCGGGGTGACCAAAGAACCACAGGATATGCTGATACAGGATCGGATCGCCACCACCGGCCGGATCAAAGAAGGTTGTGCCAAAATTGCGGTCGGTCAGCAGCATTGTGATGCCACCTGCCAGAACCGGCAGAGACAGCAGGATCAGCCATGCGGTGATAAAGATCGACCAGGCAAACAGTGGCACCTTGTGCAGGGTCATCCCCGGCGTGCGCATGTTCAAAAAGGTGGTGATCATATTGATCGCGCCAAGGATCGACGAGGCACCGGATAGGTGGACGGCAAAAATCGCCAAATCCATCGAGATACCTGTTTCAGACGTCGACAAAGGCGGATACAGAACCCAGCCCACGCCGGACCCCGATTGGCCATTGCCCCCCGGTGCAAGCAGTGAAGCAACGCCGAGCGTTACCCCCGCCACATACATCCAGAAGGACAAATTGTTCATCCGCGGGAACGCCATATCGGGTGCGCCGATATGTAATGGCATGAAATAGTTGCCAAATCCGCCAAACAGCGCCGGAATGACGACAAAGAACATCATCAAAACACCGTGGTAGGTGATCATCACATTCCAGAGGTGCCCGTTCGGGGTACATTCCTGAGTCGCATCCGCAATAAAGCGCGCGCCTTCAAGGCACATGTATTGCACACCTGGCTCCATAAGCTCGAGCCGCATGTAAACCGTGAACAAAACCGAGATAAACCCGACTGCGCCCGCGGTGAAAAGGTAAAGAATTCCGATGTCTTTGTGGTTTGTGGACATGAACCAACGGGTAAAGAAACCCTTTTTGGCATGTTCATCATGGCCGTGGATAGCTGCGTCCGCCATGAACGTACTCCCTGTTCTTATATTTATATAATTCGCGAAAAGTTGCCTTTCCACGTCGCGTTCCTAATATCTTTGTAGGCGCAAAATTGATCTAGATCAATAAAACGTTACAGGGGGTGGAAATGGGAACGGGAAAGCAGGGATGTTTTGGTTTAAAATTAAGGTGATCCACATAGAAAAAGCCGCGAAAGGAAAATTCCTCGTCGCGGCTTATATTTGATTTGCATCAAGCAGGATGCATGTAGAAAGAACTCTTAGTTAGAGGCTTCCGGTGCTGGTGCAAGGCTGGCCAGATAAGCAGCAACATCTTCGCCACCTTTCTTCAGCTTGAACGACATGCCGGTTTTGGCGGGCTGGTCGTGCGCTTTCAGGAAATCTTTGGGGTTGGTGACCCAAGCGGTAAAGGTTTCTTCGTCCCAAACCAAACCGGCTTCGCCCAAAGCAACCAGACCGGCGCTGTATTTGGTGAAGTCCTCTTGCGTGCCAGCCTGACGGCCCATCACGCCGTACAGATTAGGGCCGGTTTTGCCGCCCTTAAAGATCACTTCGTCGCCGTTGACGATCATGTGGCAAGATTTGCATTTCTTGAAAAGCTTTTCGCCGGCGGCAACGTCGCCTTCGGCAAATGCAGGTGATGCCGCAGCAAGAACTGCAAGAATGGCAAGTGTACGTTTCATAGTTACCTCGTTCAGATAGATTCGCGTCCTTTGGGGAATATAAGGTTTGCGACGGGAAATGAAAGGCGATCAAAGGAGTAGGTGGGGATAATCGCCCTAATCGCCAAATACCTTAGTAAAACAATGTTTTAATGCAACATCCACATCGACCATTCCCACCGGCAGCCCCAGATCAACCAAACTGGTCACGCCATATTGCGTAATCCCGCAAGGGACAATGCCGTTATAATGCTCCAGATCAGGCTCCACATTGATTGAAATCCCGTGAAAGCTGACCCATTTGCGCAAACGCACCCCGATGGCCGCGATTTTGTCCTCTGCCTTGGTGCCGTTGACGTTTAGGGGCTTGTCATCACGCACCACCCAGACCCCGACACGCCCCTCGCGGCGTTCGCCTTTGACGTTGAACTGGTCCAGCGTGCAGATCACCCAATCCTCCAGTTGTCGCACGAACTGACGTACATCGCGCCCCCGTTTGCCAACATCCAGCATGGCATAGGCCACCCGTTGTCCGGGGCCGTGATAGGTATATTGTCCGCCACGTTTGCTGGTGTAGACGGGAAACCGGTCGGGATCGGTCAGGTCGGCAGGTTTGGCGCTGGTGCCAGCCGTATATAAAGGGGGATGTTCAACCAGCCAGATCGCTTCTTCAGCGGTTCCGTCGGCAATGCCTGCCGCCCGTTTCTCCATTTCCGAAACCGCGAATTTATAGTCCGTCAGACCGGACGAGATGATCCATTCAACCATTTGCTTGCCTGTCATATTACCACGCCCTGTCTGTGGCACCGGCCGGATGGATTGTCAAAGGGGGCAAGGTGCGCTTTTGCTCTTCACAACCCACTGGCGTTTAGGTATACGCCGCACATCTTACCAGATCACATGCGGTTGTGGCGGAATGGTAGACGCGCAGCGTTGAGGTCGCTGTGGGGTAACACCCGTGGAAGTTCGAGTCTTCTCAACCGCACCACAGGCCTTTCGTTTGAAAGGCCCGCTACCTCTAGATAAAATTGCTGGGC
>CAZIDQ010000124.1:0-8137 GCA_964538015.1 uncultured Marinosulfonomonas sp. | reverse complement strand
TCCAGCGTGACAGCGGCAAAGGATGTAACCGCGCCTGTGGCAGGGTTTTGTGTGAATACGTTTCCGGAAAAAATGCTTGTGGTCATGACATCGCCTAACAAATGTAAATACAGTGTTAATGCTTATTCAACAATTAGTAGAAAAATGTCAACGAAACAGGTTGTTTCCTCTGCAAATTTCCAATCCTATAGATGGTTTGCAACATGTCGGGCAGTTGCAAATTTTTGCTAGTCCTGTTGTGGCCTTAATACCAGCCAGATCAGCGCTCCGCCGGCCAGCGTCAAGAACGGGATCATTGCCATATTCACGGCCTGCCAGCCCGATTGCGCATCCCCGCCCGAGCAGTTCATCAACCCGCCCGAAGCCAGCGAGGCCAGCGTCACGCCGCCAAACACCAGCATGTCGTTCAGCCCCTGAATACGTCCGCGTTCTTCTGGCGCATAGGACGCAGCCAACATGGATGTCGCGCCGATATAGCCAAAATTCCAGCCAACCCCCAGCAAGACCAGCGCGATAAAGAACTGGTCCAGCTCGACCCCCGTCAGTGCCACCAGTCCGGCCGAAGCCAGAATGGCCAGCCCGATCGAGATGATTTTGACAGGGCCGTAACGGGCAATCAGATGGCCGGTGAAAAACGACGGGATATACATGGCCAGAACGTGGAATGTTACGATATCGGCGGCGGTGTTGCGCTCGTATCCGCAGCCGACAACGGCCAGCGGGGTGGATGTCATCACCAGATTCATCAGCGCATAGGCCACCATCGCACAGATAATCGCCACAGCGATCACGGGGGTTTTCAGCAGCTCCATCCGGCTGCGCCCCGCCGGTGCGCCCTCAACAGGGGCAGGGGGCGTGGGGATGTTCAAAAACAGGAACATCATTGATCCGACAAGGTTGATCACAATCACGGTCAGATAGCTGCCCAGAAACGGGATCACCATTGCGTCCGCCGTCAGTTTCACCAGTTGCGGCCCGATTACGGCGGCCGCTAAACCGCCCGCCAGCACATAGGAAATCGCCTTTGGGCGAAATTCTTCGGTCGAGGTATCGGCGGCGGCAAAACGGTAGAACCCCTGACCCGACATATAAACGCCGGTAAACAGCGACCCTGCAATGAACACCGGAAACGACTGGATATACAGGCCATAGGCGCTGATCGAGGCCCCCGTGGCGCCAAAGGCGGTGCCCAGCATGAACCCGGCACGGCGTCCGTATTTTTGCATGAATGCCGACAGCGGTGTTGCGGCAAGGACCGAGCCCAGAATGATCATCGAAATAGGCAGGGTGGCAAAGCACGCATTGCTGGCAAGGCTAAGCCCTGCCAGACCGCCCAGAATAAAGATGATCGGCATTTGCGCGCCCAAAAGGGCCTGCGCCATCACCAGAATGGCCACATTGCGTTTGGCGGTCGATATGGAAACGTCAGTATTCATGCCCCATCTCTAGCGGGGAAGGCGATGCAGGAAAAGCCCCGAAATTGTATCGCTACAGGGAACGGGGTGAATTGCCCTACAGTTTTTCGATCAGGTGGATGAACGATCCGCAGATGTTGCCGTGGATCAGGCCCATCGGTCCAAGGTCTGTGCCCTCGGCGTCTTCGCCCATGAACAGCGGTGTGCCTTTGGCGCGGATGGTGGTGGCATAGTGGAACTCATGCGCGGCAAAGGGGCCGGTGAACGGCCCTTCTGTGGCCGCGACATTGCGATAGCCAAGGTGCAGTTTTCGTTTGGCAAACGACGTGTCCAGCGGCAGCAGGCCCAGCATTGGGTGGCACGCCCCGTCCGCGTCTGTCAGGGTGTCGCCCAGCGTCATGTAGCCGCCGCATTCGCCATAGATTTGCGTGCCTTGCGCCGCGGCAACCCGCATCGAGGTGCGAAAGGTTTTTGCGACAGACAGCTGTGCGGCATGCAGCTCCGGATAACCACCGGGCAAAAACACCAGATCGGCGGCAGGCGCGGCTTCATCTGCCAAAGGCGAGAAGAATCGCAATTCGGCCCCCGCTGCACGCCAATCATTCAGGATATGCGGATATGCAAAAGCAAAGGCGCGATCCTGTGCGATGGCAATGCGTTGCGCGGGCGGTTTCAGCATTTTATAGGCAGGAGGCGCGGGCAAAGGGGTGGCCAGATTGGCCAGCACATCCAGATCCAGCGCCCGTTCGACCGCATCCGCCGCGCGGGTCAGATAGGCGGCCAGATCAGGGTGCTCGCCTGCCTGCACCAACCCCAGATGGCGTGACGGATGCTCCAGCCCAGATTGGCGGTACAAAGCGCCCAGAACCGGCAGGCCCAGCGGCGCAAGGGCGCGGGCCAGCATCGATTCATGGCGTTTTGAGCCGACATTGTTCAGGATCACCCCGACCACACGCACGTTTTTGTCATGCGCCACAAACCCCGCCACCAAAGGCGCCACTGATTGCGCGGTTTTGGCGGCATCCACGATCAGAATCACCGGCAGATCCAGCATCCGCGCCAAGTCGGCGGTGGCCCCCTTGCCAACGGGTGGTGCGCCGTCAAACAGTCCCATCGCCCCTTCGATCAGCAGCAGCCCGTCACCGGCGGCCAATGCGCGGATGCGATCCGGCGACATGGCCCAGGCGTCCAGATTGGGGCAGGGGTGGCCGCAGGCGGCCTCGTGAAATCGCGGGTCAATATAGTCGGGGCCGGATTTGGCGCCACGCACCATAACCCCCGCCCGTGTTAACGCATGCAGGATGCCCAGCGTGATGGTGGTTTTCCCCGCCCCCGAACCGGGAGCGGCCAGTATCAATCCGTTAGCCATTGCTTGTCTCCATAATATCCCGCAACGCCACGGTGCCGCCGATGCAGATCACGGCAGGGGGCGACATGGGATGTGCATTCAGATCACGGGCAATATGGCCCAAAGAAGTTTCCAAAACCTTTTGCGTTGGCAGGCTGGCGTCGCTGACAACCGCCACGGGTTCCTTTGCGCTGCGCCCTGCGGCCATCAGGGTGTCGGCAATCGCCGCAACCCGTTTCAGCCCCATATAGATCACGATCACCGGTGCCGCGCGGGCAATCGCGGCCCAGTCGGTGGCCGGATCATGGCCGGTGGCGAAAATCACCGCCTGATTGACATCGCGGTGGGTGACGGGAATACCCGCCATCGCCAGTCCGCCAATTCCGGCCGTAACCCCGGGAATAATGCGAAAGGGGATGTTGGCGGCGGCCAGCGCTTGCGCCTCTTCTGCGCCGCGTCCGAACATAAAGGGATCGCCCCCTTTTAGCCGCAACACCCGCTTGCCCGCCTGCGCCAGTTCCACCAAAGATTGCGAGATCTGCGCCTGTGTGGCCGACTGCCCGCCGCGTTTGCCAACATAAACCCGTTCAGCCGCCGGATTGCCCAGCGCCAGAATATCCGCCCCGATCAGCGCGTCATGTACGATCACATCGGCCTGCTTTAGCGCGCTCACCGCGAGCAGCGTCAACAGACCCGCATCACCGGGACCGGCACCGCACAGCCAGACATGACCGGCGGGGAAATCGGGAAGGGGAATAGATTCGCTCATGGGTCTGTTATGGCCTGTCACATAGGGCGAGAAAAGAGGTATCACTTGCGGCATCGGGCGACCCCGAAATCTTTCAAAGATTTCGGCTGTTTTCTTTCAAAGAAAACAATTCCTTCGCCCTTGTAGCGCAGGCTTCGGGCTTTATAGTCGGCCGTGATGAACCAAGACCTCGCCAAAACCCTGCGCCGTGGCTGGACCACCGGCGCCTGTGCCACCGCTGCCACCAAGGCGGCGTTGATGGCGCTATGGGGCGAGGGGTTTCCCGAACATGTATTGATCACCCTGCCCAAAGGCGAGACACCGGATTTCGCGGTTGTTAATACGCGCAGTGGCGCGGGCTGGGCCGAGGCAGGCATCATCAAGGACGCGGGCGATGACCCCGATGTCACCCACGGGGCCGAGGTGCGGGTGCGCGTTTCGGCCAGCGCTGGCGGGGTGGTGTTTGCGGCGGGCGAAGGTGTCGGGATCGTGACGAAGCCCGGATTGCCGGTGCCGGTGGGGGAGCCTGCCATCAACCCGAAACCGCGCGAGATGATCCGCGGAGTGGTTGAGGAACTAGCTGCAACATATGGAAAAGATACGGATATTACCGTAACAATATCCATTGTAAATGGCGCGGCGCTGGCCCTGAAAACATGGAACCCGCGCCTTGGCATCAAGGGCGGCCTGTCGGTTCTGGGCACCACCGGCGTGGTGCGACCGTTCTCCTGTTCTGCGTGGATTGCCTCGATCCATCGCGGGGTGGATGTGGCGCGGGCCAGCGGGCAGATCCATGTGGCGGGCTGCACGGGGGCAACCAGCGAAGCCACGGTGCAGACGCTTTACGGTCTGCCGGATCACGCGATGCTGGATATGGGCGATTTCGCGGGCGGGTTGCTGAAATATATAAGGCGGCATCCGGTGGCGCGGCTGACCATTGGCGGTGGCATTGGCAAGATCACCAAACTGGCGCAGGGGGCGGTTGATCTGCACTCGGGACGTTCGCAGGTGGATTTTGTGGCGCTGGCGGGGATGGTTGGGGATGATCGTCTGGCAAAGGTGAATACTGCGCTGGAAGCCTATGAAATTGCCGGGGAAAAGATGGCCGATAAAGTTGCTACGCAGGCGCTTGTGGCTGTTCGGGGTATATTGCGGGATACCGATACCAAGGTGGATATTGTGATCATCGACCGCGCTGGGAACATAATTGCAAAGGCGAGTGAATGAAGCTGTTACTATTGGCAGGCACAAGCGAGGCGCGCCGTTTGGCAAGCACTTTGGCCGAAATACCGGAAATTGATGTGATTGCCTCGCTGGCCGGTGTTACACGCGAGCCGCTGGATTTGCCGGTGCCGATGCGCTCGGGCGGGTTTGGCGGGCGGGAGGATTTTCGGAAGTATCTGCAAGATCAAGGGTTTGACGCGGTGGTTGACGGCACCCACCCGTTTGCCCAGATCATCAGCAAACGCTGCTTTGAGGTGGCGCAAGAGCTGGACATCCCGCATCTGCAAATCCTGCGCCCCGCGTGGGAGCCCGAGCCAAGCGATCAGTGGGCCTTCATTAACGATGAAAGCGAGGCGGCGCAGCATATCCCGCAAGGGGCCACGGTGTTTTTGGCCACGGGGCGCCAAACCCTGCACCGGTTTGACAACCTGACCGGACGGCAGATCATTTGTCGGCAGATCGAAACGTCTGAAGGGGAGTTTCCGTATGAAGGCGGGGAATATCTGATCGGCCGGCCGCCGTTTTCGGTGGAAGAGGAAGTGGAGCTGTTCACGCGGCGCAAGGTCGATTGGCTGGTGGTGAAAAACGCAGGCGGGATGTTGAGCCGGACCAAGCTGGTGGCGGCACGGCAGTTGAAAATCCCCGTGCTGCTGATCAACCGCCCGCCGCTGCTGCCCTGCAATCGGGTGGAAACGGATAAGGCGGCGCTGAACTGGGTCAGGGGGCTGTTGTGAGGATCATCACCTCGGATGCCTGCGTTGCCGAAGGGGCCGAGGAGCTGGCGAAAATGGACCCGCGCTTTGCTGCGGCCTTGCAGGAAACCGGCCCGCTGCCCCTGCGCCTGCGCAAGGACGGGTTTACCGCGCTGCTGGACGCGATTGTCAGCCAGCAGATTTCGGTGGCCGCCGCCAGCGCGATCTGGGGCCGGATGAAGGCCGCCAAACTGACCGGCCCGCGCAAGATCATGTGGGCCAGTGATGACGATCTGCGCGCTTGCGGATTAAGCAGCCAGAAAATCCGCTATGCCCGCGCGCTGGCCGAGGCGCGGATTGATTACAACGCCCTGCGCGACACACCCAGCGACGAGGTGATCGCAACCTTGGTCAAAGTGCCCGGCATCGGCCCGTGGACGGCGGAAATATATGCGATGTTTTCGCTGGGCCATGCGGATGTGTTCCCGCCCGGCGATCTGGCCCTGCAAGAAGCGGCGCGTGTGCTGTTCGATCTGGACAAACGCCCCAGCGAGCGCGAATTCCGACAAATGGCCGCAGCATGGGCCCCGTGGCGGGCGGTTGCGGCGCGCTGCCTATGGTCCTATTACCGCGTGGTGAAACAACGCGAAGGCATCCGGTAAATGACACGAGAATTGAAAACCCTGCGCCGCGCCGCAAAATCGGGCAACACGAAATCCGTTCTGGTGTTCCTGCACGGCTATGGCGCCAATGGCGACGATCTGATGGGGCTGGCGAACACTTTGGCACCCTATCTGCCCGACACGGTTTTTCTGGCCCCCGATGCGCCCGAGGAATGCGTGGGCAACCCACAAGGGCTGCAATGGTTTTCGGTGCCGTGGATTGATAATTCTAGCGAAGAAGACGCCGTGGCGGGGATGAAACGCGCCGCTGGCGATCTGGATGCCTTTCTGGACAAGGTGATGGTGGACGAGGGCGTGTCCGAGGACCAGATCGTGCTGTTCGGGTTTTCCCAAGGCACGATGATGGCGCTACAAGTTGCCCCGCGGCGCAAGACCCCTGTGGCGGCGGTTGTCGGTTTTTCCGGCAGTCTGATGTTGCCGGATGATTTGCGCGATCAGGTGATTTCGAAACCGCCGGTGATGTTGCTGCATGGCGACAAGGACGAGGTGGTGCCGCCCGAGGCGCTGAACAAGGCGGAATTCGCACTGAATGCGCTGGAGTTCGAGGTTTACGCCTTTGTGATGGAAAACGCCGCACACGGGATCGCCAGCGACGGGTTAAGCGTGGCCACGGGGTTCTTGCGGGAAAAACTGGGGATGGACGAATGACACGGGTTTTAAACAGCGAACGGCGCGAAGCGGCATCGGGTAAGGGGACGTCACTGGTGGTGTTCCTGCATGGTTACGGGGCCAATGCGCAGGATTTGCTGGGGCTGGCCGATCCGTTGGCATCGCACATGCCCGATACGGTTTTTGTGGCGCCGGATGCACCCGAGCAATGCGCCGGAAGTCCGATGGGCTATCAATGGTTTCCGATCCCGTGGATTGATGGATCCAGCGAAGAAGACTCTGCCGCAGGCATGGAGCGCGCAGTGGGTGATCTGAACGCCTATCTGGATACGGTGATGCAGGAAGAAGGCATAAGCGCCGATAAAACCATCCTTTTCGGCTTTTCCCAAGGTACGATGATGGCGCTGTATGTCGCCCCGCGCCGACCCGAGGCGGTGGCCGGTGTGGTCGGCTTTTCTGGACGCCTGATGTCGCCCGAGTTGCTAGAGGACGAAGCGGTGGTAAAGCCGCCTGTGCTGCTGGTTCATGGGGATCAGGACGACGTTGTTCCACCGGCCAGCCTGCCCGAAGCCGCAGATGCGCTGACAGCGGCAGAATTCGAAGTGTACGCCCATGTGATGAAGGGCACCGCCCACGGTATTGCGCCCGACGGGTTAAGCGTGGCCGCCGCGTTTATGCGGGAAAAACTGGGTATCGCTTAGGCGGATTTTAGGCCTGTTTTAAGCTACATATTGTGGGGGTTGTCACCCGCCACACAGGATATATAGTCCCCCTTGAGCGTGCCGGTATCGGACGTCCGATCCATCTTTGCACGCGCTGCGGGGGTGATGAGATATGTCAGGCGACTTCAGGACCGAATTTGTCAGGGAACCCAGCGGGTTGCGGCACCATCCGGCACTGGTGCTGAACGCGGATTACCGGCCTTTGTCCTACTACCCTTTGTCGCTGTGGCCTTGGCAAGAAGCGATCAAGGCGGCCTATCTGGACCGGGTCGATATTCTGGCGGAATATGATCAGGTGGTGCACAGCCCGACGATGGAAATCCGCATTCCCAGCGTTGTGGTGCTGCGTGATTATGTGAAACCGCAGGCCAAAGTCGCCTTTACCCGTTTCAACCTGTTCCTGCGGGATGGATTCATGTGCCAGTATTGTGGTTCCAAAGGGGATCTGACCTTTGACCATGTGGTGCCGCGCGCGGCGGGGGGCATTACCAGCTGGCAGAATGTGGTCGCGGCCTGTAGCCCGTGCAATCTGCGCAAGGGATCAAAATCCTTGCGGGCATCCGGCTTGCAACTGACCAAACCACCGCGTCAGCCACAATCCGAACAGTTGCGCAATATGGGCCGCAAGTTCCCCCCGAACCTGATGCATGAAAGCTGGATCGACTTTCTGTATTGGGACGCCGAACTGGAAGAATA
>CAZIDQ010000123.1:2870-8145 GCA_964538015.1 uncultured Marinosulfonomonas sp. | reverse complement strand
TGGCGGAGAGACAGGGATTCGAACCCTGGGTAGGCTTGCACCCACAACGGTTTTCGAGACCGCCCCGTTCGACCACTCCGGCACCTCTCCGCGTGATTGGCGACTGTTGTCGAACCGTGGCCGTATGTAGGGCGCAAATGCGGGCCATGCAAGCGAAAACGCACCCTTCTATTGCAGCGCGTCAAAAAGGTCTTGCAGATCGTCTTTGTAGCGTTCCCAGGCTTTGACCGATGAACGGTAAATAGGCTGGCGCACCTGATACACCGATAGGGTCTCGACGCGGCGTTTGGTCTGGTGGAAATTCAGACAGTTGTCTTCCCATTCCAGATCACAAGCGGCCAGAAGCTTGCGGGTTTCCTCTTCAGGGTTGGCGGTCAGCAAATCGTAATGGATTTCGTAGAAATAGTCGGGCAGGACCGTGCGCCAGTATTCGATCATGTCTTCGAACAGCTTATAGTACCGGCCAAGATCCTTCAGGTTATAGGCATAACGGTGCGTGCCTTCGCGAAATACGTTTTTGTAAATCGACAGAAGATTGTCGCGCGGATCGCGGCGCACCACGACCACATGCGCCTTAGGAAGGGCCAGTTTGACAAACCCCATAAAGGTATAGGTCTGGATCGATTTGTCGGTGATGCGGTCGGCGTCTGGAAAAAGCGCGCGCATAAAGGCGGTATAGTCTTTGCCAAGCTGCGTTAACTGCGCGTTGGTTATGTTTGCAACGGCGGTAAACGGCCCTTGCGGGGTGCCGATCAGTTTATAAGCCTGACGCGAAAATTCGCCGATTTCACCGGCACCGCTGACGCTGCTGTGGCTGGCCAGAATCTGTTCAACCAGAGTGGTTCCCGAGCGGGGCATACCGGTGATGAAAATGGGCGCGAAACTGTCATTGCCAACGCCGTCATAGGCATTGAAATCTATCCCGTCAAAGGCTGCCTTGATCTTGTCTATTTCGATTTTACGGCTTTCGACATCATAGGGATACGCCTTGCGCATCAACGCGTTGGCGTCGTTCAGATAGGGGAATACCTTGTCGAATTCCTTGCTGTCTTCCATTGCCTTGGACAGGGCAAATCCAAGGTTCATCCGGTTGGTATCATCCAGATTTCCGCTTTCGTAACGGGTCCGCATCTGCGCAATCAGCGGATCGTCGGGGGCGAATTTATGGGTGGCGCTGAAAACCCGGTAGGTTTCGCCATTGTCGGGGTCCAGTTCCAGCGCTTTTCGGAAATCCGCTTCGGCGGCCTCGAAATCGCCCTGCGTTTGCAACATTGTGGCGCGCCGTGTGTAGGCAAAGGCATAATCCGGCGCAATTTCAATCGCTTTGGCGAAGTTTTCCAGCGCTTTGCCGGTTTGTCCAAGTGACCCTTGCGCCCGCGCCAACAGCGCATAGGTAAAGGCAGAGTTGTCCCCCAGATCAATCGCTTTTTGAAAGGCAGAAATTGCATCTGAATCCCGCTCGGCCTTGGCCAGAAGGGATCCGCGAACAAAATGGGCCTCGGCCAGTTTCGGCTCGGTCTTGCAGGCTTTGTTCGCCAGTTCCAGCGCTTCGTCATCCTGATCCAGCCGGCCAAGGGCGCGTGCAAGGTTGGACATAACAATTGCCATTTTCGGTGCGTATGCCGATGCGCGGCGCAACTCCTCGACGGCTTCGACGGGGCGGCCCAGATCAAACAAAAGCCGTCCCAGATCATTATGGATACTGGCGGATTTCGGTTCGAGAGAAATAGCGCGTTTGAAACTGGCCAAAGCATCCTCGGTGTGTCCAAGGCGGGTTTGGGCCGTGGCCAGAATATGTGTGGTTGTCGAAGAATTGGGATGCGCCCGAAGCAACGTTTTGGCCTTTTGCTCGACCTGCTTGAACTGCCCGTCATTCATCATCGAAACAAGCGCGTTGATTTCCTGTTTGCTAACACCGGCCAGCCCGTGTTCCGCGGTTGGTTTTGCGGTGTTGAATACCCCGCCGATGCGTGCCTTTTGTCCCGGGCTAAGCGGCGCGCGGGCAAGGTTCTTTAGAAACGCTGTGATTTGCTTTTTATCCGCTGCGGCTTGCAGGTTCTCGGCCCAGAGATGCCAGATGGCCGCTTCGGACGGTTTGATCGCATTGGCCTCTTTCAGGTGGGGCAGGGCCTTTTCGTATTTACCGGCCGAACTGAATATCCGCGCGACCTGAAAATGCACCTCGGCAATGCGCGGGTTGGCATTGAAAATGGTCTGGTAGATCGACAAAGCCTCGTTCAGTTTTCCGGCAGTTTGCAGGCCAAGGGCCTTTTGGTACAGGGCGGGAATCTGTTTGGGCGAAATAGGGGGCACGGGCAGGTCTTTCGTTGTTGTTCCACCTTGGTTTAGGGGATTTATCGGTGACTGTCCAACATGGTTTACGCCTGCGTTTTGGCATCGACACCGGCCAAATCCCGTATTGGTGCGCAAGCGGGGAAATTGATGAAACCACCATGATTTCACCTTGGGATCGGTTGCTTTAAATAGGGGCTACAGCGTTGCGGCCAAGGCAAAATTAGCCGCTTTGCCTTGATTTTGCGGTCAACTACGCTACCTCTATAGTGACCTTAACCCCCACAGGACCGCCAGATGCTGAAACGCTTTTCCCTGCTCATACTGTTATTGTTACCAGCGCAGATGCTTGCGGCCCAAGAGGATGCAAAGATCACGCAGTTGACCGAGCTGCTGCAATTGCAACCCCTGTTCGATGTGATGCGCGACGAGGGTGTTGCTTATGGCGATGATCTGGATCGCGAGATGCTGGGCGGGGCAGGCGGCATCCATTGGCAACGCACGATACAGGACATTTACGAGCCCGGCCGCATCTGGCAAACCTTCCTGCCCGGTTTCAAAGACAAACTACGTGGCGCGGATATTGATGCAATGATTGTATTTTTTAAATCCGATCTGGGGCAAAAGGCCGTGTCGCTGGAAGTCGAGGCGCGACGCGCTTTGCTGGACAAGGCGATCGAGGACGCCAGCAAAGAACAGTATCACGCCCTGTCCGAAAGCGGATCATCACGCATGAAACTGCTTGAAGATATGATAGAGGCCAATGACCTGATTGAATTCAACGTGATGTCGGCGCTGAATGGCAGCTATGCCTTTTATACCGGTATGATTGACGGGCGCGCCTTTGAAACCCCGCCAAGTGACGCCGAAGTTCTAAAAGATGTCTGGGCACAAGAGGACGAAATACGGCTGGACACCAATGAATGGCTCTATTCCTATATGCTGCTGGCCTATCAACCGCTGACCGATGACGAACTGCGCGCCTATATCGACTTTTCCAAAAGCAAAGCCGGTCGGGCGCTGAATGCCGCGCTGTTTGCGGGTTTTGACAACGTGACGGTGAATGTGTCCAAAGCACTGGGGCTAACCGCGGCCCAGTTTATGCATGGCGAGGAGCTGTAACGGTTTGTCACGGGCGCTATATTTCTATCGGCCGTTTACCATAAACGCGATCACCAGCTGTTCGCGGGCCTCTGCTGTGTTGGGTCGATACATGGACATTTCATTTTTCATAGTGTGCAAAACGGCTGGCCGGTTTGTTTCGTGTACACGCGCCAGATCAAAGGCTTTGGTCAGACTTGCGCCACCGCCAACCCCGATATCGGTCAGAATTTCCAACTGGTGGGTGTTTACATGGTCCGAAACCCGTTTGCGGCGCGCATTATAACCCGCGTTATCCACCGCATTTCCCACAGCCATTCCCGGCCACATCAGCGGATTGCCCAGATGCCCCATGTCACAACCGGACAGTGCCAGAACCATTACTGCCAAAATAATACGCATATCCCTATATTCCTTTACTCATAACGCTTGACTTACAGCCGTAATTCCCAGATAAGCGCGCATCTTGGCAAGGGCTCCCTTGTCGGGTTTGCGAAATTACGCCCAAAAGGGCGCGCAGTTCGAGGCGCCGATACTGGCAAAACACCCCAGACGGGGCGGCCACAGAACGCGGATGAAATGAAGGAATACCAGATGTTTGCGGTTATGAAAACCGGCGGCAAGCAATACAAGGTTCAGGCAGGCGATGTTCTGCGGATCGAACGTATTGCGGCTGATGCGGGCGAAAAAGTCCAGTTCAACGAAATTCTGATGGTTGGCAACACAATCGGCACACCCACCGTAACAGGTGCGGGCGTTCAGGCCGATGTGGTCGACCAGATCAAAGGCGAAAAGCTGATCCACTTTGTCAAGCGTCGTCGTAAGCATGGCTCCAAGCGCACCAAAGGCCACCGTCAAAAGCTGACTTTGGTCCGGATCACCGAGATCCTGGAAAAAGGCGCTGACAAGTCGGGCGTTAAAGAAGCCATCGGCACGGGGTCGGTTTCGGCCGCTGCACTGGCTGCGATGAAGCCCGCCAGCAACAAACCTGTTAAGGATGCACCGGCGAAGAAAGCCAAAGCGGCTGCTAAACCGGCCAAAGCCAAGGCAGAAGCCAAACCGGCAGCAAAACCAGCCGCCAAGCCTGCCAAAAAGGCAGCCGCCAAACCGGCAGCCACAGGTGCTGACGATCTGAAGAAGCTGTCAGGCGTTGGCCCGGCACTGGAAAAGAAGCTGCATGAAAACGGCGTAACCACATTTGCCCAGATCGCGGGCTGGTCTGCGGACGATATAACTGATATGGACGGTAAACTGTCGTTCAAAGGCCGTATCGAGCGCGAAGGCTGGGTCGATCAGGCCAAAGAACTGGCTAAAGGCTAAGGAGAGACAAGATGGCACATAAAAAAGCAGGCGGTTCATCCCGCAACGGTCGCGACTCTGCTGGTCGTCGCCTTGGTGTTAAGAAATTTGGCGGCGAAGCTGTCATTCCGGGCAACATTATCCTGCGTCAGCGCGGCACAAAGATGTGGCCGGGCGAAGGCGTGGGCATGGGCAAGGATCACACAATCTTTGCGACTGTCGAAGGTAATGTCACCTTCCACAAAGGCCTTAAACGCCGCACATTTATTTCGGTCCTTCCGGCAGCGGAGGCCGCTGAGTAAACCGACACCTTATGGTAAGAATTTAAAGGGATCGGTGGCAACACCGGTCCTTTTGCTTTTTTGACATTATTGCGCCCAAAAAACGCTCCAGTGTCACAGTAGATTGAAAGTCCGGTGATACACTGACGTCTTGTAACGGGACGCGGCAATTGCCATCTGATCCAGATGCTACCCAAAAGGAGGGACAGCATGAGACTAGAACAGATCATTAACCAGCCGGTGATTGATACCGAACGGTTTACCTTGCGCCCTTTGCGCAAATCCGACGCCGGCTTGCTGGA
>CAZIDQ010000123.1:0-2770 GCA_964538015.1 uncultured Marinosulfonomonas sp. | reverse complement strand
CCGGCCTTTTGGAACACCGGATACGCATCCGAAGCCGTCAACGCGTTGATCAAAGCCAACCCCAAGGGGTGTAAAACGATCTTTGCCGAGGTGTTTCAGGACAACCCCGCATCTGCTCGTGTTTTAACCAACGCAGGTTTTGAGTACATCGGCGACGCCGAGAGTTTCTCGGTGGCGCGCGAGGCGACGGTAGACACCTGGACCTATATCAAGAAGATGGGATAGCCCGTGGAACTGGCCGGTGACATTATCTTTTGCACACCGCGCTTGACCATCCGGCAATTCGCGACGAACGACTGGCGTCGCCTGCAGGAATTTGGCGGGCGGCCCGAAGTCGCGCGGATGATGGCATCGCTGAAATCACCGTGGCCCGAGCAGGATATAAAGGCTTGGTTGAAACCCCGCTCGTATCAAGGCCAAATCGGGTTTGGCGCGGCGATTGATTTGTCGGGCGCCGGATTGATCGGGTTTCTTGGAATTGGCGGTGATCCGGTCAATTGCGCCTATGCAATTGATCCCGAATATTGGGGCAACGGCTATGCAACCGAAGCTTTGCGTGGCCTGCTTGGGCATTGCTTTGGCCAGTTGGGACTGCAAACCGTCCAAGCCGACCATTTCACCGACAACCCCGCATCGGGCCGCGTTTTGCGTAAACTCGGCTTTGTCGAAACTGGCACAGATATGGGGAAATCCGCCGCAAGACTTGAGCTTGCCCCCAATATCACTTATCGCCTGACTGAACCCCAATTTAAGGCCGCAAACCAATGAAATTCCTCGATCTTGCCAAAGTCTATACCCGCTCCGGCGCAGGCGGCGGTGGCTGTGTGTCATTCCGGCGCGAAAAACACATCGAATATGGCGGTCCCAATGGCGGTGACGGCGGTCGTGGCGGCGACGTCTGGGTCGAGGCCGTGGACGGATTGAACACGCTGATCGATTTTCGCTATCAACAGCATTTCTTTGCCAAGAACGGCCAGCCCGGCATGGGATCACAGCGCACCGGTGCCGATGGTGACGATATTGTCCTGCGGGTGCCCGTGGGCTGTGAAATTCTGGACGAGGACGAAGAAACCGTCATCGCCGACATCACCGAGCTTGGCCAACGCGTGTTGCTGGCCAAGGGTGGCAACGGCGGCTTTGGCAATCTGCACTTCAAATCCCCCACCAACCGCGCCCCGCGCCGCGCCAATCCGGGGCAAGAGGGGGTTGAACGCACCCTGTGGCTGCGCCTGAAACTGATTGCCGATGCGGGCCTTCTGGGCATGCCGAATGCCGGTAAATCCACCTTTCTGGCTGCCACATCCAACGCACGGCCCAAAATCGCCGACTACCCCTTCACCACGCTGCACCCCAATCTGGGCGTGGTCGGTGTGGATAACGCCGAATTTGTGATGGCCGACATTCCGGGCCTGATCGCCGGTGCCTCCGAGGGGCGCGGCATTGGGGATCGGTTCCTTGGTCATGTCGAGCGCTGCTCGGTTTTGCTGCATCTGGTGGATGCCACTGGCGAAGACGTGGCCGAAGATTACCGCGTTATTATCAACGAGTTGGAGCAATATGGCGGCCATCTGGCCGACAAGCCCCGTGTGACCGCGTTGAATAAAATCGACGCGCTGGACGATGAAGAACGCACCGAAAAACGTGCTGAATTAGAGGCCGCTGTGGGTGGCCCCGTCTTTATGATGTCGGGTGTATCGCGTGAAGGGCTGATTGATGTGCTGCGGGCTGTGCGGGCCGAAATCACCGAAGACAAGCTGCGGATCAAAAAGGCCAAGGTAGCCGAGTTGGAGGACGACAGCGGGGAGGAAGCCGAATGGCATCCCTGACCCGCGCCAAACGTCTGGTGATCAAGATTGGGTCCGCCCTGCTGGTGGACCGCGACACAGGCGCTTTGCGGGCTGAATGGCTGCATTCACTGGCGCAAGACGTGGCATGGCTGCGCGGGCAGGGGGCGGATGTGATATTGGTTTCCTCTGGCTCCATCGCGCTTGGGCGCGGGGTGCTGGGCCTGCCATCGTGTGAGCTGGCGCTGGAACAATCACAAGCCGCCGCCGCCGTTGGCCAGATCCGTCTGGCCCGCGCTTACGAGGAAGAACTGGCGCCCCACGGCATCACCACCGCGCAGGTGCTGGTGACGCTGGAAGACAGCGCCAACCGACGCCGCTATCTGAATTCCCGCGCCACACTGGAACAGTTGCTGTCGCTGGCTGTGGTGCCGATCGTCAATGAAAACGACACCATTGCCACCGACGAAATCCGCTATGGCGACAACGACCGACTGGCGGCGCAGGTGGCTGTGACGGTGGGGGCAGACCAGTTGATCCTGTTGTCCGATATCGACGGATTTTACAGTGCCAACCCTACGCAGGACGTCGATGCCAAACGCTATGATGTGATCGAACATATCACGCCGGAAATCGAGGCGATGGCGGGGGATGCCGGATCCGGTCTGTCCAAGGGCGGGATGAAAACCAAACTGATGGCCGCGAAAACCGCGATGGCGGCAGGTTGCGAAATGGCGATTTGCAACGGCTTTGATATGCGCCCGCTCACCGCGTTGGAAAACGGCGCGAATGCCACATGGTTCACGCCCGTGGACGATCCGCAAACCGCCCGCAAACGCTGGATTGGCGCGATGAAACCCAAGGGCATTGTGACCATCGATGCCGGTGCCGCCCGTGCGCTGGCCCGTGGCAATTCGCTGCTGCCTGCCGGTGTGACGGCTGTGTCGGGCGATTTTGGCCGTGGTGATCCGCTGACGATCCTTGGC
>CAZIDQ010000122.1:0-8159 GCA_964538015.1 uncultured Marinosulfonomonas sp. | reverse complement strand
AGATAGGTGCCGCGGATGGTGATGTGGCCATCCTTTTTCATCACAATTGACGCCTTACCGACCCGCAGTTCAATCTGTTCCTTGCCAGTGATGCTGACCCGTTCGCCATCGCGGATGACCGCAGGGTTCGGGGTATCGCGTCCGGGATCAACGATTTTTCCGATGATCAGAGGGCGGGCAAAATCACCATCCTCGAACAACAGCGCCACTTCGGCGCCGGTATCATCGGGGGTCAGGCCGGTCAGGCTGCGGGCGGCGATGGCGTGGTCTTTCGGGTTGCCGGCAAAAACCACCAGCGGCTTGTCATTTTCAAACCCGAGCATCACACCAATGACGACACCGTCTATGTGCTCTTTAATATCCATGTCAAAATCACTTTCAATAAGCCGACAGTATCCCATATTTTGCGTAATTTGCCAATATAGTTTTGCCCATGCCTCTTACCTTGGACCACACTGGCATGGATTTTCCCGGCCTTGATCCGTTTCGTGGACTGGTTTCGCCTTCTAATTAAAATAGAATGGCAGGAGGTACGATTTTCAATCGTGCAGTGTTGCCGTGCGGGGTCATTGGAAGTTCTAGTAAATAATACCCGGTAAATTCAAACCGTTATCACGGGCACATTCTTTGGCGATATCATAGCCCGCATCGGCATGACGCATGACGCCAGTGGCAGGATCATTCCACAATACACGGCCAATACGGCGATCCGCATCTTTGGTTCCATCACAACAAATCACCATACCGGAATGCTGTGAAAACCCCATGCCAACGCCGCCACCGTGGTGCAAGGAAACCCACGTCGCACCGCTTGCGGTGTTCAGCAGGGCATTTAGCAAAGGCCAATCCGACACAGCATCCGAGCCGTCTTTCATCGCTTCGGTTTCACGGTTCGGGGATGCGACAGAACCGCTGTCCAAATGGTCACGGCCAATTACAACGGGTGCCGACAGTTCGCCATTACGCACCATTTCGTTAAACGCCAATCCCAGTTTGTGACGTTGGCCCAGACCAACCCAGCAAATCCGCGCAGGCAGGCCCTGGAATGAAATACGTTCACGCGCCATGTCCAGCCAGTTGTGCAGATGTGGATCGTCGATCAGTTCTTTTACCTTGGCATCGGTTTTGTAAATATCCTCGGGGTCACCGGACAAAGCGACCCAGCGGAACGGACCAACACCGCGGCAAAACAGCGGGCGGATATAGGCAGGCACAAACCCCGGAAAGGCAAAGGCATCTTTCAATCCCTCCTCGAGCGCCATCTGCCGGATGTTGTTGCCGTAATCCAGTGTCGGAATGCCGGCATTCCAGAAATCAACCATTGCCGCAACATGCACCTTCATGCTGGCCCGCGCAGCTTTCTCTACCGCTTTCGGATCAGTTTCCTGACGCTCGCGCCATTGCGCAACGCTCCACCCTTGGGGAAGATAACCATGGACGGGGTCATGCGCGCTGGTCTGGTCGGTCACAATATCAGGGCGAATTCCACGTTTCATCAGTTCGGGGAATACATCGGCGGCATTGCCGATCAGGGCGACGGATTTTGCCTTGCCTGCTGCTGTCCAGCGATTGATCATTTCCAGCGCGTCATCCAGCGAATGGGTCTTTTCGTCAACGTATCGCGTGCGGAGGCGAAAATCGGCGCGGGTTTCATCGCATTCAACGGCCAAACAACAGGCCCCCGCCATGACCGCGGCCAAAGGCTGCGCGCCACCCATACCCCCAAGGCCCGCTGTCAAAATCCATTTTCCTGTCAGGTCCCCGTCAAAATGCTGGCGGCCTGCCTCGACAAAGGTTTCGTAGGTACCTTGCACGATCCCCTGAGTGCCGATGTAAATCCATGACCCCGCCGTCATTTGCCCGTACATCATCAACCCCTTTTTATCGAGTTCGTTGAAGTGGTCCCAAGTGGCCCAATGCGGCACGAGATTCGAGTTCGCAATCAAAACGCGCGGGGCATCGGCGTGGGTGCGAAATACACCAACGGGTTTGCCTGATTGCACCAGCATGGTTTCATCATCATCAAGGGTTTTCAGGGTGGCAACCATCAGGTCGAAATCCTGCCATGTACGCGCCGCGCGACCAATGCCACCATAAACCACCAGTTCATGCGGGTTTTCGGCCACGTCAGGATGCAGATTGTTCATCAGCATACGCATGGGCGCCTCGGTCAGCCAGCTTTTGGCGTTCAATTCCGGTCCGGTTGGCGGGAAAACATCACGGGTGTTTTTGCGGGGATCAGTCATGGTTATCGTCCTTTATACCAAGGAAAGAGCGTTCAGATTATTCAGGATATGTGCAAGGTGCTGGCGAAGCCGTGCTGCGCGGGTTTCGCGATACGTCCACGGCGCGGTCTCGTCCATATAGGCGCTTTGGGCCAGTTCAAGCTGGATCGCATGGACGTTGTTTTGCGGCTGTCCATAGTGGCGCGTCGTCCAGCCGCCTTTGAAACGGCCGTTTAGAACATGCGCGTAACCTTGGGCCTGTTTGCACGCTTGCACCACCGCGTTTTCAACCTTCGGGTCGCAGGTTGCGCTATTATTTGTGCCGATGCTGAACACAGGCAATTGCCCGTCAAACAGGAACGGGATGGTTGAGCGGATCGAGTGGCAATCAAACAGAATGGCAAACCCGTGCCGCGCCTTAATGCGTTCGATTTCCGCCGCAAGTGCTGTGTGATACGGTGCGTGAAAGGCCTTGCGCCGCGCCAAAATGGCGAATTTGTCCGGTTCGGCTTCCCATATTGGGCGTCCGTCAAAATCGGTCAGGGGGCAAAGCGTGGTGGTATTTTGGCCGGGATAAAGCGAGATACCTTCGGGATCGCGGTTGGCGTCAATGACATAGCGATGGAATGTTGCCTGCACCACGGTTACATCCGCCAACAGCCCGTCATACAAACGGTTTATATGCCAATCGGTATCATCCAGCCCGCGACCACGTTCATTCAGCTGCGCCTTGATTTCATCGGGTACATAAGTGCCGCCATGCGGTTGACCAAGGATAACAGGGCTGTTGCCTTTTGTGACAATGAAGGGTGTCATTGCGCCAGCCCGGGTAGCGGAACGTCAATTACTTTTAGGATTTCTGCCTTTGACATCAACTGACTGGCAGCCGCTAAATCAGGGGCAAGATACCGGTCATCCCCAATAGCGGCAATATCTTTACGCAGCCGTTTCACAACCGCCTGCAAGGGTTTGCTGGTTTCAAGTGGTGCACGAAATTCGACACCTTGCGCGCCGCAAATCAGTTCGACCCCCAATATGTGGTTCAGGTTCTCAACCATCGGCAACAGACGCCGCGCGCCATGCGCTGCCATTGAAACATGGTCTTCCTGATTGGCGCTGGTCGGTGTGCTGTCGGTAACGCAGGGGTTGGCCAGATGTTTGTTTTCGCTCATTAGGGCGGCGGTGGTGACCTCGGCTATCATCAGGCCGGAATTCAGGCCCGGATTGGGCGTCAGAAACGGCGGTAGATCATGGCTTAGGGCGGGATCAACCATCAGGGCGATGCGTCGTTGCGCAATTGCGCCAATCTCGGCCACGGCAAGGGCGATCATATCAGCGGCAAATCCGACAGGTTCGGCGTGGAAATTTCCGCCTGATACGATCAAACCTGCTTCAACCAGAACCAGCGGATTATCAGTGGCTGCGTTGGCCTCGATTTCAAGCGTGGTTGCCGCCTGACGCAGCACATCCATTGCCGCTCCGGTCACCTGCGGCTGACACCGGATGCAATAAGGATCCTGAACCCGTGTATCACCCTCTTTGTGGCTTTCGCGAATGATCGAGCCCTCCAGCAGGGCACGGATTGTGGCGGCTGCGTCTATCTGCCCGCGGTGTCCACGCAGGGTGTGGATTTCGGCCTGTGTCGGTGCGGTTGAGCCCATGATCGCGTCCGTAGACATTGCCGATGTCACCAGCGCGTTGGATGCTGCACGCCACGCGCCAAACAGCCCTGCCAACGCGTGTGCCGTGGAAAACTGGGTGCCATTGATAAACGCCAACCCTTCTTTTGCGCCAAGGGTGATCGGGGTTAGTCCGGCCTGCTCCAACGCCACTCTGCCCGCCAAAATTCGCCCTTCATATTCGGCTTGTCCTTCACCAATCAAAACAGCCGTCATATGCGACAACGGCGCCAGATCACCTGATGCCCCAACCGACCCTTTGGCCGGAATGACGGGTGTTACACCGCGTTCCAGCATCGCTTCAAGCAGTTCAATCCGGTCCCAAGCCACACCCGAAGCACCCCGCCCAAAGGACAGCAGTTTTAGTGACATCATAAGGCGGGTGATACGGGTGGATATTGCGTCACCCACGCCGCAACAATGGCTAAGGATCAGGTTGCGCTGCAGGACGGCGGTGTCTTTGCTTTCAACCTTGATGCTGGCAAGTTTGCCAAACCCCGTGTTGACGCCGTAAACCGGTATGTTGCCATTTGCCGCCGCTTCAATGCGCCTGGCCGCTTCTTCAACTGCGGGTTTGCAGGAACGGTCCAGAATAATGCCGGTCTGGTTCCAGTAAACATCAGCCAGTTGTTCCAGTGAAACATCGCCGGGGGTTAGGGTTAAAGCGTTCATAATCCACCTTTGAAAATTCTGGTCTGTAGCGCGTTGAAACCAATTCGGTATGACAGCTCTGCCGGATGGGTCACGTTCCACACCGCCAGATCGGCGCGTTGACCTGCGGAGATTGTGCCACGATCGGTCAGACCCAAGGCCAAAGCCGCATTTCGGGTAACGCCTGCAAGGGCTTCTTGCGGGGTCATGCGAAACAGGGTGCAGGCCATATTCATTGACAACAGCAACGATGAAACCGGCGATGACCCCGGATTGCAATCTGTGGCAACCGCCATCGGCACGCCATGTTTACGCAAGGTATCAATTGGCGGCATCCGGGTTTCGCGCAGGGTATAATACGCCCCCGGCAGAATAACCGCCACGGTACCTGCCACTGCCAGCGCTTTGACGCCGCCCTGATCCAGATATTCGAGATGATCCACCGAAAGCGCGCCATAGGATGCGGCCAATTTTGCACCCCCCAAATTCGAGAGCTGTTCTGCATGGAGTTTGACGGGCAGGCCAAGTTCGCGCGCCACATCGAAAACCCGCGCGATCTGGGCGGGGGAAAAGGCAATGCCCTCGCAAAACCCGTCCACCGCATCCACCAGCCCCTGGGCGTGAGCGGCGCGTAATGCGGGAATGCAGACATCCTCAATATAGGCGTCATCGTTGCCGCTGTATTCAGCGGGCGTCGCGTGGGCCCCCAGAAAAGAAGTGCGGATGCTAACAGGGCGCGTCTGTTCGATACGCCGCGCAACACGCAGCATCTTCAGTTCGGTTTCATGATCCAGACCATAGCCGGATTTCACTTCGATCACCGACGTGCCTTCGGCAATCAACGCATCAACCCGTGTCAATGCATCCGCCAGCAGATCGTCTTCATCAGCCGCACGGGTGGCGGTGACAGTTGATACGATGCCACCCCCTGCCCTTGCGATTTCTTCGTAAGATGCACCGTTCAGACGCATTTCGAATTCTTTAGCGCGATTCCCGCCCGCCACTATATGGGTGTGACAGTCAATAAACGCAGGCGTTAACAAGCATCCCGCCATATCGTGCACAGGCATATTGCGATAGGTTTCAGGCAGTGCGTTTTCGGGCCCAACCCATGTAATACTGCCGTTTTCCACGACAATTGCCGCATTTTCCAGCAATCCATAAGGCGTGTCACTACCTTGGGCCATTGTCGCAGCCGTTAGATTTTTCAGGGTATATGCGTGGTCAGTCATGTGGTTCCTAATTTACAGGTTGCCTTATGGGGGGATAATGCATAATCTTTATTATGTCTATACATATGGTGATTCAATGAAGGTTTATGCAAAGCGCGCGTGGCTGTCAACGGGTTGGCAAAATGATGTTTGCGTAAGTATTCGCGACGGAATTATCAGCACGGTTGAATCCGGTATCCAACCGGCGCCCGATGCTGTGCGGGTTGATACCCTGTTGCCTGCGCTTGCAAATCTGCATAGCCACAGTTTTCAACGCGCTATGGCCGGGATGACCGAATTTCGCGCCAAAGGACAAGATAGTTTTTGGACATGGCGCGATCTGATGTATCGGTTTTTGGACCACCTGACCCCCGAACAGATGCAAGCCATAGCTGCCCTGACCTATATGGAGATGCTAGAGGCGGGATATGCCGCAGTTGGCGAGTTTCACTACGTCCATCATCAGAATGGCGGTGCCCGATATGACAATCCGGCCGAAACCAGCACACGAATTATGGCTGCGGCGGACCTGACGGGCATCGGTCTGACCCACCTGCCGGTACTGTACACCTATGGCGGCGCGAATAAGGTGACGTTAGCGGGCGGACAATTGCGGTTTGGCAATTCGACCCAAGACTATGCCACGCTTGTCGACCGCATTCATTCAGAGGCCAAAGCACTGCCCGACGATACGCGCATCGGCATAGCCCCCCATTCCTTGCGGGCCACTGCGCCAGATGAATTGACCGCGATATGTACCGCCTATCCGAATGCCCCGACCCATATCCATATTTCCGAGCAGCCCGCCGAGGTACGCGATATTTCGGCATGGCTGGGTGCGCGCCCGGTTGAATGGTTGTTGCAGAACCAGAATGTGACAACCAACTGGTGTTTAATTCATGCCACCCATATGACAAAGGGCGAAACCGTTAACCTTGCCAAATCCGGCGCAGTTGCAGGGCTTTGCCCGATCACCGAGGCAAATCTGGGCGATGGACCTTTTAACGGCGCGTTGTATTTGGCCGAAAACGGCGCCTTTGGGCTGGGATCTGACTCCAATGTGCGGATTTCCCTAACCGAAGAACTTCGTATGCTGGAATATTCCCAACGTCTGCGGGATTTGCAGCGAAACGTTATGGTTAAAGATGCCGGATCCGTTGGTAAAACACTGTATCTGGGGGCTGTGGCTGGTGGTGCGCAGGCATTGGACCGCAATGCCGGTGAAATAAGGGCAGGCCAGTTGGCCGATATTGTGGCAATCAACAGCCAGCATCCGCACCTGTGTAGTCTGACGCCCGATCAGATTTTTGACGGTCTGTGCTTTGCTTCTGATGACAGTGTTGTCACCGATACATGGTCGGCCGGGCGTCACATGGTGCAAGACGGGCATCACATCAATAAAGAAACCATCATCGCAAATTACCAAGTGGCAATTAGTCAGTTAAAAACCAGTATCGCGACATAGGATCAGGACCGGTTCAAGTTTGCCTTGTTATACCGCTGCTGTTTTTTCATAGTACAGGTTCGGGCGGATCAAGGGAAAAGCGGTCTATTAATTGTATTCGTCGATATAGACGCGCGTTTGTTCAGTTGGTATTATGTATATACTTATAAAATGGAACTCGAAAATAAAAAATGCCGGTAAAAAAGAAAACAGAAACAGGATCGTTGCATCATCGAATCCTGAACGATGTGCAAAGCAAGGTTATTTCTGGCGAATGGGCACCCGGTTTTCGGATTCCTTTCGAAACCGATATGGCCAAGGAATACGGTTGTTCGCGTATGACGGTAAACAAGGTATTAACACAGCTAACCCGCGCCGGTTTGTTAGAGCGAAACCGAAAATCCGGAACATTTGTAAAAGCGCCACAATCGTTGTCGGCAGCGCTGGAAATCACCAATATCCGCGACGAAGTTGAAAAGGCCGCAAGAACGTATTCTTATCAATTGCTAAGCGACAATCCGAACGCCCACAAACCCGAGTTTCTGAATCATCTTGGCGCATCTGCATTTCGAAATATCCGCAGCCTGAAATGCCTGCATTTCGCCGATGGTGTCCCCTTTTGCTTTGAAGAACGAATAATTAGCCAAAACGCTGTCCCCGAGGTGGAAGACGCATCATTTGACCAAGAGGCACCCGGTGCATGGCTGTTCAAAACGGTGCCGTGGAATTCGGCCGAGCATCAGATATCGGCCAGTGCCGCCAGCGAAGAAGTGGCACAGGTTTTGGAAATCCCTGCCGGCAATGCGTGTCTGATGGTTGAACGGATTACCCAGAACGAAAAGGGGTATGTCACATGGGCAAGGCTGTCATATCCAGGAGAGCAGCACCGGCTTTTTGCCAAATTCACCCCCGCTGGATAGATCAAACTAATGCTGCCGCAGGGCCTGTC
>CAZIDQ010000121.1:0-8218 GCA_964538015.1 uncultured Marinosulfonomonas sp. | reverse complement strand
GCGAACGCATCCACAAACGGATCGGCGTGCCCGGCATATCGAAACTGTCACGCAACCCGTTCACCAGATAGCGCGAATAGCTTGCCGGTAATTTTTCCGGCATCGAGCACATCACCACAAAACCCGGCGGGCGGGTTTTGGCTTGGGTCATATAGCGCAGTTTGATCCGGCGGCCTGCAGGTGCGGGGGGCGGATGCGCCTCGACCATGTCAATCAGCCAGCGGTTCAATTGCGAGGTGGTCACACGGCGGTTCCAGATCTCGTGCGCCTTCATCACCGCCTCTTGCAAACGGTTCAGGCCACGGCCGGTTTTAGCAGAAACGGTGACCAAGGGGGCACCGCGCAATTGCGGCAACAGGCGTTCAAAAGACTCGCGTAAATCCTTGAGTTTCTTTTGTTTATTCGGCTCGACATCCCATTTATTCACCGCCAAAACTACCGCACGCCCTTCGCGTTCGGCCAGATCGGCAATGCGCAAATCCTGTTGTTCAAACGGGATTTCGGCGTCAATCAGCACGATCACCACCTCGGCGAATTTCACAGCGCGCAGACCATCGGACACCGACAGTTTTTCCAGCTTTTCCTGCACGCGCGCCTTTTTGCGCATACCGGCGGTATCGAACATGCGGATCGGCACGCCGTCCCATTCCATCTGCACCGAGATCGCATCGCGGGTAATGCCGGCCTCGGGGCCGGTCAGCAAACGGTCCTCGCCCAGCATCTGGTTGATCAGGGTGGATTTGCCCGCGTTCGGGCGGCCCACCACGGCGATTTGCAGAGGTTTGGCTTTGGTCGGCACGCGCGGTGCGTCATCGTCCACGTCTTCGGACACGTCCACATCGGTTTCCGGTGCGTCCGCCTCGGCGCGTTTGGCAAATTCATCGGCCAGCGGCATCAGTATCGACAACAGTTCGCTCATCCCTTCGCCGTGTTCGGCGGACAGGCGCAAAGGTTCGCCCAGACCCAGCGCATAGGCCTCCAGCACACCGGCATCCGCCGCGCGCCCCTCGCCCTTGTTGGCAGCAAGGATCACGTGTTTGGCGCGTTTGCGCAGCAATCCGGCAAAGAATTCATCCGTCGGGTTCACACCAACCCGCGCGTCAATCATGAACAGGCAGATATCGGCCATATCCACCGCGCGTTCTGTCAAACGGCGCATCCGCCCTTGCAGGCTTTCGTCCGTCGCTTCCTCAAGCCCCGCGGTGTCGATCACGGTAAAGCGCAGATCCCCAAGACGCGCCGCGCCCTCGCGCAAATCGCGCGTGACACCGGGCTGGTCATCGACCAGCGCCAGACGTTTACCAACCAGACGGTTGAACAGGGTGGACTTGCCCACATTCGGGCGCCCCACTATGGCAAGTGTAAAGCTCATCTTTCGCTCCGATGACCAGATCAAGCAGCCCCGATACAGCAAAGCCGCAGCAACTAAAAGCCCTGCAAGGGCCAATGGTCAATATAAATGTCCCGAATGCCTAATGCAGCTTGGGTTTTACGTTGATTGAAACGCAAACATTCACCTGCCCGTCGATATCCATCACCGGTCCGGCCTCGTGAATATCCACGCCCATCCGTTTACCAGCCTTGCACATGGTGTGCGGGATGATACCGATGATCCGGCGCGCACCCAGGGTCTGGGCGGCCTCGATCATTTGCTGCACCAGTTGCATATGGATGCGAAACCGCTCCTTGCCCGGCACCGACTGGGTGACAAAAATGCGCGTGCCTTCCCAGACATCGGGGCAAACCGGCGCTTCTTCGTCCATGATATTCTGCGGGATTGTATCCAGCAGGCCCAGTTGGGCATCGCGGATCATGTAAGAATAGATACCGTTTTGCGCGGTTGTCGGTGTCAGCCGGATACCGGCCAGCACTTTCTGGTTTTTATCATGGATTGCGATCCAGCGGCTGGCGGGGGTGTCATACTGATCATACTCCATCCCGTCGGCGTTGTTTAGCGCCCATTTGTTACGCTCGACAAACACATCATGGCGGGCTCGAAAGATGTTTCCGAACAGTTCACCATGCATGTGCATGTTACTAAATGACAGAGTGGTAGCTTGCATTGTCGTGCCTCCTTGCGGCAAGGGTATTCCAGTCCAGGAGGCGGTCTGTTAGAGCAAGTTTTGTTCTTTAGCCCGTGTGATGGCTTCTGCGGTTGATCGGGCACTCAGACGCTGACGCGCGGATTTCAACCGTGCCTTCAGCGCGCTTTCCGATATCCCCAACTTTGCAGATGCTGCACTATGTAAATCGCCCCCAGCGATCAGTTTTAATGCCTCAACCTGATTTTTTGTCAGGGATTTGGTTTCGGTCACAAGCACATGAATATGCGTGAAAATATCAATTGCGCGTTGTATTTCCTCGTCGGTAAATTCGCGATCGGAGCGGGCAATCCCCAGCATGGACCGTTTCGAAATTTTACCCAGAGAAATGACAACGCCGTAATTGATACCAAATTCACGCGCCTTTTTCATGACATTCATCGGGTCGGGTATTTTCAACTCGCTCCAACGCTTGTGTCCCGTGTTGGCCAATGACCAGACAACAACCGGATCCCAATAAGCCATCAGACTTTCGGCGTAATGTTCTTTCCAGGCCGCGGGATAAGTATCCCGAACCAAGGCAGGGCCAGAAAAACGCAGCTTTAGCCCCGCTGCAAACCCAGCGGGGGCAATTTCGCCCAGCTCGTCAAAAGCTGTATCCAGAGCCTTGCCTAAGAACATCAGCTGATGTTGCCCATTGCCACTACAAATATCAACCGGAAAGAATGCCCCACCCGCGAATTTCTACCTTTTGCTGTTTTAGCGATACGCATGTAGCTGTCCCTTGCTAGACACCACATATAACACGCCCCCCGCAACCACGGGGTTTGTCGTTGCCCCGCCCGAAATATCGACTGTCGAAACCAGTGATCCGTCAACCGGATTATAGGAGCGGATTACACCGTCACTGCTGGCCACAATCAGGCGTCCACCCGCCAGAATTGGGCCGTAGTGGGCAAACACCGCTTTGCGGCGGCGCGGTTTGCTTTTGGTGTAATAAGGCATTTGCACAGACCAGATTGCCTCGCCTGTGGCGGCATCCAGCCGCACAAGATTTGCTTCGTCCGATACCAGAAATACCGAGCCGCCGACCGGCCAGACGGGGCTATAGGCCCCTTCCTTGGCGGTCCAGATACGTTCGCCGCTGCCCAGATTCAGCGCCACAACGCGGCCCGACTGGCTGCCGGCGTAAACCACGTCACCGCTGATTACAGGATCGCCGGTGATGTCGGTAATCCCCGCATAGGCGCGCCCGCGCCGTTTGCCGGAAACCGAAGTCGCCCATGTGCGCACGCCGCCTTTGCGGAAAACCGAAACCAGTTCGCCTGATCCAAACGGGAACACTGCAAATTTATCCGAAACCGCCGGTGCTGCACCGCCCACCATCACAGATGGTGTTGGCGTTCCGGGCAGTTGCCATTTAATCCGGCCGTTGCCCGCGTCAATCGCCCATGCGCGGCTGTCGCGGGATGTGACATAAACGATGCCATCGCGGACTGTCGGCGCACCGGTTGCCGCGGCCTCAAGTTTTTGCACCCAGCGTTTTGCGCCCGTGGCCGCATCCAGCGCCACCAGTTCGCCAAACCCCGTGGTGACATACAATGTATTGCCATCCACAGCCAACCCGCCACCAGAAGCATCACCGCCCCGATCCGAGGCCGGTGTTACATCCTGTTCCCAGATTGTTGCGCCTGCAGTGCTGTGCGCCATCACAGATGCCTTTGCATCCAGCGTAAACACGCGCCCTGCGGCCACCACCGGATCAGCGGTGATGCGGTATTTGCGGCTGTCCCCTGCCCCGATTGACGCGCTCCAGACATGGGTCAGGTTGCTGGCCAGCGCCGGATGGGTAACCCGGTGCTCGGGCGAGCCATTGCGATGGGTCCATTCGGCGTGGTTCACGGGGGCTGGCAGTTTGATTGGCAGCGCCCGGTTTACGGTTGCATCCGCAGGTGTTGCCGCCGCGTCCCCGGCTGTGGCGCCATCTGCTGCGGCTTCACCCAGAGGCGTGCGCAAATCCAGACGTTCGCCTTTTAAAATCTCTTCTCGGTTACCGCACCCGACCAGCAGCGCGGCAATCGCGACACCTGCAAAAATCCGGGTCAGTTTATTGGCCTTATTGCTTTTCAATTGCTCGATACCTTGCGTTTTATACATTCCAGCGCCTCCCGACCCCGATAAAATTCTAAGAGCCCTCGACTTTACCACCCAGAACCACAATCAACTGTGACGCGCGACTGCGCAAGCCCGGTGTGACCTCGACATCACTGATAATCGCCTGCAGGCGGGAAATAGCCGCGTCCTTGTTGCCTTCTTCGATGTCCAGCATCGACAGCTGTTCTTCGGCCAACAGACGGAACGGCGCACCACCTACGGCCAGCGGGGCCAGCTTGGTCCGGCGTTCCTCGGCAGGCATATCCTTGCCCGCCAGCAAAACCAGTTTCAGCGTCGCCATATCGCGATAGGCACGCGGCAGGGTAGAATCACCCGCCACCTTGGCCAGCGCCGCAGTTGCGCGTTCGGTATTGCCACCGGTTTGTGCCTCGGCGGCGGTCAGCAGCGCGATCAGCGCCTTGCCACCCGCACTGCCCGCGTCAACCTTGGCCAATGCCGCCGCACGCGCGGTTTCATCGTCGGTTTCCAGCGCCGCAATCAGGGAATCGCCCAACTTCTGCGCTGCGGCCTGTTCCGTGGCTTTGCGCCATTCGTTATAGGCCGCGCCCCCGACCAGCAAAAGCACGGCCAATACTGCAATCCAGCCATATTTGCGCATCAACGCAAACAGCTTGTCGCGGCGCACTTCTTCACTGACTTCTTCGATAAAACTGTCTGTCTCGCTCAACGTATCTACCCCTGATGCCTATCGCACACACGGGCATGCGATTATTGGCCATTATATTCCACCGCAGTCTTACCCCATTGCAGCCAAGTTTGCCAAGGGGGTGCAAACAGGGCAAAGCAGGGTTGCATCCTGCCCCTTGCATGTTTAAACTGAACTGGATAGTTTAGATAACAACGGCGCGCATCAAAGCCACCACTCGATTTTTACGCAGCGCGTATTGCAAGACCCATTTTCTTCGCCACGGCGAAACCAGAACGAGGCCCGAATGAAACCACTCCACTTCCTGATTGCCATCCTTGTTTCCGGATTTCTGTATCTGCTGGTGTTTGAACGTGACAGGCTGCTGGATTTCGCCAAGGGAAATGCCGGTGTGGTCAGCGAGACCAGTGAAACCCAAGAAGCGCCCAACACCCCAACCGCTGACGCCACCCCGCTGGTGTCGGTGGTTGCGATCCATTCCACTGCGCAAACCGTTGACAGCGCCGTGATGCTGCGCGGGCGCACCGAAGCCGCACGCCAAGTGATCGTAATGGCCGAAACATCGGGCAAGGTGGTGTCGGACCCCTTGCGCAAAGGCGCCTATATCGAGGCCGGTCAAACCCTGTGCCAGCTGGACCCCGGCACCCGTAAATCCCGTCTGGCCGAGGCCAAGGCCCGCGTGACCGAAGCCCAGTCCCGCCTGCCCGAAGCCATCGCCAACGCCACCGGTGCCGCCGCCAAACTGACCGAAGCCAAGATCAATGAAAACGCGGCGCGCCGTTTGAATGAAAACGGGTATGCCTCGGAAACCCGCGCGGCATCTGCCCAAGCGGCGTTGCAGGGCGCATTGGCGGGCGTCGAAAGCGCCAAGGCCGCCGTGATTTCGGCCAAGGCCGCTGTTGAGGCCGCCAAGGCCGCCATTGCCTCGATCGAAAAGGACATCGAAAACCTGACCATCACCGCCCCTTTCGCAGGCCTGCTGGAAACCGACAGCGCCGAGTTGGGCGTGCTGCTGCAACCCGGATCGCCCTGTGCCACGATCATCCAGCTGGACCCGATCAAACTGGTCGGTTTTGCGCCGGAAACCGAAGTCGATAAAGTGACCGTCGGCGCCATGGCCGGCGCCCGTCTGGCCACAGGACGCGAGGTTGCGGGGCGGGTAACCTTCCTGTCACGGTCCGCCGACCCCCTGACCCGCACCTTCCGTGTAGAAGTCGAGGTGTCGAATGTGGGCCTTGCCATTCGTGACGGGCAAACCGTTGAAATCCTTGTGGCATCTGACGGAACCAAGGCGCATCTGTTGCCACAATCCTCGCTGACCCTGAACAACGATGGCGCGCTTGGCGTCCGCTTTGTTGGCCCCGACAACATCACCGGCTTTGCCCCCGTCAGCATCCTGCGCGACACGCCCGAAGGGGTCTGGGTTGCGGGGCTGCCTGACAAGGTGGACGTGATCGTTCTGGGCCATGAATATGTGATCGCCGGTGTCAAACTGGATGTCACCTATCGGGGGACCGGCCAATGACAGGTATCGTCGATTGGGCAGCATCCCGCGCCCGAATGGTGCTTGCCTTTATCATCCTGTCGCTGATCGCGGGCGCAATGGCCTATGCCACCCTGCCCAAAGAAGGCGAGCCGGATATCGAAATCCCGATGCTGATCATTTCCGTGCCCTTCCCCGGCATTTCGGCGTCCGATGCCGAGAAACTGCTGGTCAAACCGATGGAAACCGAACTGTCCGATCTGGACGGGTTGAACACCATGAAGGCCACGGCGGCAGAAAACTATGCCGTGATGATCATGGAATTCGATTTTGGCTGGGACAAATCGCAAATCATCGCCGATGTGCGCGACAAGATGAGCACGGTCGAGGCGCAATTTCCCTCGGGCGCGGACAAATACATCATTTCCGAATTCAATTTTTCGGAATTCCCGATCATCATCGTCAACCTGACCGGCGATCTGCCTGAACGCACCCTGCTTCGGGTGGCCAAGGATTTGCAGGACCGGCTGGAAGAACTGGAACCGGTGCTGGAAGCCGCCCTGACCGGCCAGCGCGACGAGATGGTCGAGGTGGTGATCGACCCGCTGCGGCTGGAGGCTTATAATGTCACCGCCACTGATCTGATCAGCGTGGTCGTTAACAATAACCAGCTGATTGCAGCGGGTGAAATCGAAACCGCCACCGGCGCGTTTTCGGTCAAGATCCCGTCATCCTTTGACGAGGTGCAGGATATTTATTCCCTACCCGTAAAAACCAACGGCGACCGGATTGTAACGCTGGGTGATCTGGCGCAAATCCGTCTAACTTTCGAGGACCGCAAAGGTGTCGCGCGCTATAACGGCGAAAACACCGTGGCGCTGCAGGTCAGCAAGCGTAAGGGCTATAACATCATCGACACCTCGAAACTGGTGCGCGAGGTGGTCGAACGCGAACGCGCCCTGTGGCCCGCCGAATTGCAGGCCGCGATCAAGGTGGGCACATCGAATGACCAGTCCCGCACGGTTGGGTCCATGGTGCGACAGCTCGAAGGTTCGGTCCTGACGGCGATTGCGCTGGTGATGATCGTGGTACTGGCATCATTAGGCACCCGCAGCGCATTGCTGGTGGGGTTCGCGATTCCAACATCTTTCCTGCTGTGTTTCGTTTTGCTGGCGATGATGGGTGTTGCGATTTCCAACATCGTGATGTTCGGCCTGATCCTTGCGGTCGGGATGCTGGTGGACGGGGCGATTGTGGTGGTCGAATACGCGGATCGACGTATCCGCGAAGGCGTTGGCCCGATGCACGCCTATGTCGAAGCCGCCAAGCGGATGTTCTGGCCGATCGTTTCCTCGACTGCCACCACGCTGTGTGCCTTCCTGCCGATGCTGTTTTGGCCCGGTGTGGCCGGGCAGTTCATGGGGATGCTGCCGATCACGCTGATCTTTGTCTTGTCCGCATCGCTGGTAGTCGCACTGGTTTATCTGCCGGTGATGGGCGGGGTCACGGGGCGGATGTCGCGCAGTTTCGATCACACCGCCGACCTGCTGCGCCCGCTGCCGTGGGTCATCCGCGCCCTGCTGGCCATTGGCGCACTGTATCTGGTGTTCGTTGGCGCAATGGAGGGGCTGAACCCCGACTACATCCCGCCGTTGGGAGCCGTGATTGCCGGCATCAAGCAAAACAGCCCCGGATTGGTGGGGGGGCTGATGGGCTTTGTGCTGCAAACAGCGCCGTTCCTGATCGCCGCGGTTCTGGCCTCGGTTACAGTGAACGCGGCCAGATTTGAACACAGGGCCAAACGGGTGCGTGCGGGGTATCACCGCTCGCTGTTCGGCTGGCTGATCCGGTTCATCACCGGCAACCCCGTGA
>CAZIDQ010000120.1:0-8270 GCA_964538015.1 uncultured Marinosulfonomonas sp. | reverse complement strand
GCGCCACCCAGAACCACCTGAAACGCGGCCCGCATAAACGGGGTGTCCATGTAACGGTTCTGGATCCACGCAATCGCCCACAGTTCAAAGAACACCACGACAAAGGCGATTAGGGTGGCGGTCCAGAAATCGGCGATCAGGTAAGGCAGGGCATGGCCCAAGCCGCCAAGGGTGGTCATCACACCCGAAGCAATGCCGCGTTTGGTGGGCGAGCCACGGCCCGACAATTCGCCGTCATCCGATGCGGCCTCAGTAAAGCCCATCGAGATGCCTGCGCCGATTGATGCCGCAGTGCCGACCAGAAAGGTGGTCCATGTGTTGTGTGTGGCAAAAGCGGTGGCAAATATCGGCGCAAGGGTCGAAACAGAGCCATCCATCAACCCCGCCAAACCGGGTTGCACCCATGTCAAAACGAACTGGCGGTGGGCGGAACGGTCTTCGGCGGCCTTGGCGTCATCATCCAGATGCTCGGTTTCCAGTGCCGAGGCGGTGGCGTTGTGGCCTGCTTCTTCGGCCGCCAGATCACCCAGTAATTTTCGCGTTGCCGCATCTTTGGTTTCACCGGCCGCCTTGGTATAGAACGCTTCGGCGTCCTTCTCCATTTTGGCGGCTTCTTCACGAATCCGTTCAAGCCCCAGATTTTCGATCAACCACACAGGGCGGCGGGCGTAAAACCCGGCCACATGTTCGCGGCGGATTAGGGGAATCACGTCACCAAAGCGGGACTTGTGCAATTCGATCAGACGGCGTCGGTGCTCGTCCTCTTCGGTTGCCATACCGTCAAACACCTTGGCCGATGCCGGAAATTCATCCCGCAGGCGTTCGGCATAGCCACGATAGATTTGCGCATCATCCTCTTCCGAGGATATCGCCAAAGCGATTATTTCCTGCTCGTTCAGGTCGGAAAAACGGCGGCGATTGCTAACACCGGGGATCATTGGCAGGCTCCTTAATTAGAATTATTCCAAAATAACTAACTCGTCAAAAGAGACAAGTCAAAAAAGTGAACAGATTCGTTCACTTTTCGCTTGCAATCTAAACTGATCGGTTTAAATAAGTAACTGAACGAAACAGTTCAGATAAGGATTTACATTATGACACACACAAAATCAGCCCTCTTTGGTCTTGTTATCTCCGCTATCGCCGCCCCTGCATTTGCAGGTGGCTTTGCCTTTGACTTGCCACGCCTGACATTCCCCGAACCAACAACGCCGATTGTCAGCCAGAACTGCACGTCACCTGCTTCGCTGGATGCTGACGCTTGCGAGGAAAAGTAACCACTACTCACGGAAACTCTTCCCCAAGAGTAAAAAGGGCAGGCATAGCGCCTGCCCTTTTTATCTTTCTTGCCGAAACTAAACAGTTCAGGCTATAGTTTGTTGCCAATAGGGAGATCACGAATGACAGCCATCGAAGACAGAATCAGGCGGGGTCGAAAATTCGATCAGGTTCTGGAAGGCGCACGCGTGGTATTCATGAAAGACGGGTTTGAAGGGGCCAGTGTCGACGACATCGCCAAAACAGCGGGCGTGTCCAAGGCCACACTTTACAGCTACTTTCCAGACAAACGCCTGCTGTTTGCCGAGGTTGCCAAATGCGAATGCCACCGGCAGGCCGATACAGCGCTGGAGGTGGTAACAAGCGATTCGACTCCGGCCGAGGTTTTACACGAAGCCGGACAACGGATGATCGAATTCTTCACCTCGGATTTTGGCCTTAGCATGTTCCGGATTTGCACGGCAGAATCAGGGCGGTTTCCTGAACTGGGACGCCATTTTTATGAATCCGGCCCGCAATTGGTACGCGAACGTCTGGTCGAGTATTTTCAAGACGCAATCGACAAAAACCAACTGCAAATTACCGATCTTGATTTGGCCGCAGACCAGTTTGCCGAACTGTGCAAGGCATCGTTCTTTCCGCGCTTATTGTGCGGTGTGAATAGCAGTTTTACCCAAGCAGAAACAGACAGGGTTCTGAATGGCGCGGTAGAAATGTTTATGGCACAATACGGGGCGTAACTCGCCCTCAAAAATGCGTTTTCAAGCTAGTGAACCACCGACAATTCAGTTAATGTGCGAAAAGAAAACGCGTAGCTTCATTCGGAGCCAGATGACAAATGGATAAGAAAACCGAAGCAATAGCGCGGGAATCACTGTTCCTGTCCAGCTTGCCGAAGACCTCGGTTAGTATGATTCTGTCGAATTGCACCGAACAGAATTTCAAACAGGGCGATACAATATTTTTGCAAGGGGACCCTGCGGATAACATCTATATTGTGATCGAAGGCTGGGTGAAACTGTACCGGATCGCCCCCAATGGTGCCGAAGCGGTTGTTGGCGTGTTTACCGCCGGTCACAGCTTTGGCGAGGCGCTGGCCTTGCGTCACGAGGTGTATCCGGTGGCTGCGGAATCCGTGACGGACAGTCATGTTATCAACCTGCCAACGTCAATTTTAACCGGCCTGATCGAAAGCGACCCAGAAATCGCCGTATCCATGTTGGCGGCAACCTTCCAGCACCTGCATTCGATCGTGTTGCAACTGGAACAGATCAAGGCGTTCTCCGGTGCGCAACGCGTGGCCGAATTTTTGGTGGAATTGTGCCCGGTTTGCGAAGGCGCTTGTACGGTCACCCTGCCCTATGACAAATCCCTGATTGCCGGGCGGCTGGGAATGAAACCCGAAAGCCTGTCGCGCGCTTTTGCCAAACTGCGCAAACTGGGCGTGACCGTGCGCCAGAACCATGCCGCGATTTCCGATGTCGAAGGTCTGCATGCATTTGCAATGGGCGACGAGGAATTGCGCCTACGCAAGTCTGTTTAGAGCATCGGTGCCAGATACAGACCCAGCAGGACCAGCGCGTATATCGTCAGCGCGGTGTTAAATCCGCGGCGCCAGAACCGCGTGGCTTCCAACCCCAGATAACGCGACAGGATGATCCGTCCTTTTATCAGCGCTAGCAACAGGATGAGCACGCCGGCCGCCGCCGGAACCCAATTTACGCCCGTTGCTGTTTTTCCACGGTCAATGAAAATGGCAACGGCCGTGCTGGCCATGCTGAACACCAGCAGAGCAATCCATGCGCGAAACAGTTTATCATTCAACATACCCGTTACCTCAGCAGATAAATGACAGGAAACAGCAGCACCCAGACCAGGTCGACCATATGCCAAAACGCCGATCCCACCTCGATGTTGCGGGGTGCGTCACGCCATGCGACCAGCAGCAGGATCAGGACACCTGCCACCACATGTGCGGCGTGAAAACCGGTCAGCAGGTAGTAGAAGGTGAAAAACGCGTTGGTGTCGATGTTGATACCTGCGGCGGCATCGGCCCGGTATTCAATCGTTTTGATCCACAGGAACGCCACGCCCAAAACGGCGGCAATCACCAGCATCAGCCGCGCCTTTGCGCGCTGCGCCGCTTCGCGCAGGCGCAGGGCTTTGGCGGCCAGAAACCCGCTGGTAACCAGAATGGCGGTGTTGGCACCGGCGGCGGCACGGTTCAGGTGATCCTGAGATTCAGCAAACAAGGTGGGGTCGGTGATCCGCACGGCCATAAACGCCGCCAGCCCTGCGCCGAATACCAGCAGTTCGCTGACAATCAGCACCCAGATCATCAGATCACCGGGCAGTTCGTCCAAGACGCTGTGTTGTTCAATATCGCTCATGCGCCCACTAGATGGCGGTATATTTCCGGCAAGGCAAGCGTCAGCTTGTCAGGGTGCGCAATGGTCGCATAACCCCCTTGCCCGAACATGCGGTTGAACCATGCTTTGTCGCGGGCCTCGACTGTGATGCCGTAAACCGAATGCCCTGCACGACGGGCTTCGCGGATGGCCATGGCGGTGTCTTCGATCCCGTGACGGCCCTCATAGTGGTCCAGATCATTGGGCTTGCCATCGGTGATCACCAGCAACAGGCGTTTCTTTTTCGCCTGCTTTGCCAGATCGGCCGAGGTATGACGGATGGCGGCGCCCATGCGGGTGTAAAACCCGGGTTTCAGGCTTCCGATCCGTGCCTCTACTTCGGTGTTCATCGGTTCGCCGAATTCCTTGCAGGACAGCATATAGACCCGATCGCGTTTTAGCGAGGAAAAGGCGTGGATGGCGAAATCATCACCGCAAGCGTCCAGCCCCCATGCCAGCGCGGCCAAGGCCTCGCGCTCAATATCAATCACCGCGCGGCCAGTGACGGCGCTTTCGGTTGAGCGGGAAATATCCAGCAGGATCGATACTGCAAGGTCCCGCCTCTGCGGGCGGGACTGGCGCCAGATGCGGTCAGTGCCTTCGCCATAGGCATGCAGGTCGGAGTAGGAGCGCACGGCGGCGTCCATATCCAGTTCTTCGCCATCCGGTTGGCCGTGCAGGTATATCCGGCCCGGCTGCAATGCCTCGAACTGGCGTTTCACGGCGCGGATGCGGCGCATGGCTTTTGGATCAGCGCGAAAGGAGGGGATTTCCTCGGTAATTTTCGCGCGGCTGGCCAGAACGCGGGTGTGATCGGGCAGGTAGGATTTGCTGCGCGTTTCCCATTCGGGGTAGGTGAACACGCCGGACAGGCGTTCGCGGTCCACATCCTCGGGTGCCAGATCAAGGTGCAGTTTCAGGCGGGTTGCGGGGGCTTTGGATATTTGCCCCAGCCCGATTTCGTCCTGATCATCGGCGGCCTTTTTGGCGTTGTCGTATTCGTCGTCCTCGACCTTGCGGTTCAGGTTCAGGAATTCGGCCCATGACAGGATGGTTTCGAAATTGAACAGGGTCAGGCTGTCTTTGCGCTCGGCCTGATCGGCCTTGTGACGCTTGGCCTTTTTCACAACCTCGGAGCCTTCTTCTGGCGGGCGGCCATCGGTGGCGCGGGTCTCGGCCTCGGACGGGGCGCTGAATTCGACCGCGCGCAAGGCCGGCCACAGTGGGACGGGGTGGAAAGGGCGATAACCGCGCGGGGCGGTGACGGTTGAGGGGTCCTCCAAGGCCGATAGCAGGGTGGGCGCGTTATCTTCGCCCAGCATATGGCGGATCAGTGCCTCGACCTCGGCCTCGCGGGCGGGCAGATTGGGGCGGTTGCGGCTGCGCAGGGCAAACTGGCACAGCGCGGAATAAAGCGGGCGCAGGCCGGGGGCCTGTTCCAGCGTCGCCTGTGTCATTTCACGGGCGGCGGCAATGGCCAGCAGATCGGCGCGCAAGGGATCGGGATCATCGCGCCGCGCCGGAGCGTGGGCGGCGCAAGCGGTCAGCCACAGATACAGCGCGGCGTTGGCTTCGCGGCTGGGGAAATGGGCGATGCTGTCGGGCAGGCGCAGGGCCTCGCCATCAAATGTGGCGTGGGCGATGCGTTCCACATCGGTGCCCAGACGGCGGCGGAACGACAGGCGGTGGCGGCTGACCTCAATCGCAACCGGCCTGATTTCGACTGAAGGATCGCCCCCCAGTCCGCGAAAAAAGATTGCCAGCCGCCCATCAACCTCGGAGAGGTTGACCGTGGCCCCTTGATGCTGAATTGGTGCATCCAGACGGCTGGCGAAGGAATGCCATAGTTTCCCGACAGTCTCTTCGGGTTCCCATGGATCCAGTTCAACCTTGGTCATGCCATGCCTCACCCAAAGACAGCAGTTACAAGGTCAAGGAGCCCACGTTTCACATCCTCTTCATCGGTTAACGGTTCGATCATTGCGGCCAGAACAGCACGCTCCAAAGGCATGCCTTGATGGATCAGCGTGGCGGCGTAAACGATCAGGCGGGTTGAAACGCCTTCTTCCAGATCCTGCCCCTTTAGCGCGCGCAGCTTGCCGGCCAAACGGACCAGCCCTTGCACGCGGTCCTTGTCCAGACCGCTTTCGCGCATCACCACTTCGGTTTCCAGTTCGGGTGTAGGGAAATCGAATTCTACCGACAGGAACCGTTGACGGGTCGAGGGTTTCAGGGTTTTCAGGATATTCTGGTAACCGGGGTTATAGGACGCGACCAACATAAAGCCGTCGGCGGCCTCGATCTCCTCGCTGGTGCGGTCAATCGGCAGGATGCGCCGATCATCGGTCAGCGGGTGCAATACCACGGTTACATCCTTGCGGGCCTCGACCACTTCGTCGAGGTAACAAATCGCCCCTTCGCGCACAGCGCGGGTCAGCGGGCCATCGACCCAGACGGTTTCGCCACCCTTTAGCAGGTAGCGGCCAATCAGGTCGGCGGCAGAAAGATCATCGTGACAGGCCACGGTATAAAGCGGCCGGTTCAGCTCAGTGGCCATATGGGCCACGAAACGGGTTTTACCACAGCCGGTCGGCCCCTTTAGCAGCAAGGGCAGGCTGTTGGCGTGGGCGGCGCGAAAGATATCGCACTCGTCCCCTTGAGGGAGATAAAAGGGGGCAGATGCCCCCTTCTGTTTTTGTGTACCATCCATTGGTGGTTATTCCGCCGGAGTGGCATCTGCACCACTGATCACTTCCTTGCGTGGAACAAGGATTGCGTACAGGAACAGGACCACACCCAGCACAACGGCAACACCGGCACCAAAGCGCATCCAGTAGAACACGGCCAGCGTATCCTGAACGTCCATAAAGTAATCACCGACGACCCGCTGCATGTGCGATTGCACAGTGCCTGCGAATGTTAGCGAGAACGTCATGAACACCATACCGCCCGACATCAGCCAGAACGATGCCATGTTGATCACCTGATTATACGGATCACGCTTCAGCAGGATCGGCATAGCATAGGTGAACATCGCAATGTTCAGGGCCACATAGGCACCAAAGAAGGCAAGGTGACCGTGAGCGGCTGTGATCTGTGTGCCGTGGGTATAGTAGTTTACCCCGTGCAACGTGTGCAGGAAGCCCCAGACACCGGCGCCAAAGAACGCCAGCACCGCACAACCCAGCGACCAAAGCAAAGCAGCCTTGTTCGGGTGGTCACGACGGCCCTTCCAGACCATGATGAAAGCAAAGCTCATCATGGCAAAGAACGGGATGATTTCCAGCGACGAGAAGATCGAGCCGATCCACTGCCAATAGGCCGGTGTACCGATCCAGTAGTAGTGGTGACCGGTGCCAAGCAAGCCAGAGAACAGCGCGGTGGCAACGATGATATACAGCCACTTTTCGACCACTTCGCGGTCAACGCCCGTCAGCTTCAGCATCAGGAAGGCCAGAATCGAGGCCATGATCAGTTCCCAGACACCTTCGACCCACAGGTGGATCACATACCACCAGTATTCCTTGTCGAGTGCCAGGTTTTCCGGATTGTAGAAAGCGAACAGGAACAACAGTGCCAGCGCCCAAAGGCCCAGCAACAGGATATTACTGATCGCGGTCTTTTTGCCCTTTAGCACCGTCATTGTGACGTTGAACAAGAAGATCAGCGCCGCAACAACGATACCGGCTTTGACCCAGATCGGCTGTTCAAGGAACTCGCGCCCCTCTTGGCCCAGCAGCCAGTTACCTTCAAACAGGTTGAAGGTATAGGTCACCACAACACCGGTTGTGCCCAGCACCAGAATGATCAGCTGCAAATAGGCCAGTTTCGTCGAATAGATTTCGTTTTCGCTTTCTTCCGGTATAATGAAGTAGGCCGCGCCAAAGAAGCCCAGCAACAGCCACACAATCAAAGAGTTGGTGTGCAACATGCGGATGATGTTGAACGGCATCAGTTCGGACAGCGTATTGGGTGAAACATAGATCCACCCGGCCAGCAATCCGACCGAGACCTGCACTAGAAACAGTGCCATCGCCACGAGGAAATACGCCAATGCGATTTTTTGAGTTTGATATTTCATGGGTTCATCCTTTCCTCAACCTGCGTCCGTGGGCGGCCAGCCCTGCGTGTCGATGGTGTTAGTCCACAGCAGGAAATCGCTCAGGTTGCGGATTTCTTCATCGGTCAGATTGAATTGTGGCATTTGCCGACGGCCTTCGACGCCAGAAGGTTGGGATTCCATCCAGCCCTTGAGAGTGTCAAAGGCATCTTCAGGATCATCCTGAACACCCCAGCGGGTCATTACGTTGCCCACTTCCGGAGCAAAGTAGGCCCCTTCACCAAGGATTGTGTGGCAATCGATGCAGGCTTTACGCTCCCACACCCGTTTGCCCGCCACCACGCTGGCTGTCAGCGTCTCGGCGTTGGTAGATTCGGTAATAATGTATCTGCGGCTTTGATAGGTAAGCAGCAAAAAGATAACTAGAAAAAACAGGGACCCGCCATAAAATATGTTCCGGGCCATGCTTTTGGTCATGACTTCACGCATTGCGTCCTCCTTTGCGGAGTCGTTGAGGGTAACGG
>CAZIDQ010000119.1:0-8325 GCA_964538015.1 uncultured Marinosulfonomonas sp. | reverse complement strand
CGTCCACCGGCGCATGGAACGGATCAGCGGTAAATGTCAGGGTCTGGCCCAGCAAAAGTTGCGCGGTGGTCATTGGGTGCTCCGGGTTTTTCAGCGCCCCAGACTAGGCGTAACGCGGCGTTGGGGGAAGCCCCCATTTTAGCTGTTTTTCGCAGACGGGACCGGCTATGTAGAACAGGAACCGTCGGACGGAGGGCGCAATATGATCGCAGAGCAACAGGAAAATCGCGGCGGGTTGGACGAGGATTTTGCATTGGGCAATCGTTTGATTGACGATGTGATTGACGCGGTTGAGCAGGGCGATAGCGTAACAGTAACGCATCTGCTGGAACCCCTGCACTCGGCCGATATTGCCGATATTCTGGAACAGATCAGCGCTGGCCAACGCCGCGCCCTGCTGCGCCTGTGGAAAGGCGAGATGGAGGGCGAGGTTCTGTCCGAACTGGACGAATCCCTGCGCGAAGAGGTGATGGAAAGCCTTGCCCCAGAGGAGCTGGCCGAAGCGGTGCGCGATCTGGAGACCGACGATATGGTCGATCTGCTGGAAGATATGGACACGCCGCAACAGGATGAAATCCTTGAGGTTCTGGAAGATGCCGACCGGGTGGCGGTTGAACAGGCGCTGACATATCCAGAAGATTCTGCCGGCCGTTTGATGCAGCGCGAACTGGTGGTGGCACCGGAACACTGGACGGTGGGCGAGGCGATTGATTACCTGCGCGTCCAAGAGGGTTTGCCAGAGCAGTTCTACCATATGATTCTGGTAGATCCCAGGATGCGCCCTGTTGGTTATGTGACTCTGGGCAAGCTGCTGAGCAGCCCGCGGGATGCAAAAATGCAGGATATCGTCGAGGAGAGTTTCCGCACAATTTCGGTTAATCAGGACGAAGAGGACGTTGCCTATGCGTTCAACCAGTATCACCTGATTTCAGCCCCCGTGGTGGACCAGAACGAGCGGCTGGTCGGGGTGATCACCATTGATGATGCAATGGCTGTGCTGGACGAAGAACACGAGGAAGACATGCTGCGACTGGCCGGTGTGGGCGAAGGCAGTTTGGCCGACCGTGTGATTGGCACCGTCAGGCGGCGGTTCCCGTGGCTGTTTGTCAATCTGGTGACGGCGATTTTGGCGTCGGTGGTGATTTCGCGTTTTGAGGATATCATCGCTACTTTTGTCGCTTTGGCTGTTTTGATGCCGATTGTGGCGTCGATGGGGGGAAATGCAGGCACCCAGAGCCTGACCGTTGCGGTGCGGGCGATTGCGACCAAGGATTTAACCAGCGCCAACGTGTGGCGGGTGATCCGGCGAGAGGTTCTTGTTGGCCTTGTCAACGGGTTGCTGTTTGCCGTGGTGATGGGGCTGGTTGGCATTTTCTGGTTCGGCATACCGATGTTGGGGGTGGTGATTGCCATCGCCATGGTGTTGAACTTGGTTGTGGCGGGGCTGGCCGGGGTCATGGTGCCGGTGGTGCTGGACAAGCTGGGAATTGACCCGGCGCTGGCCTCGGGCGCGTTTGTGACCACAGTGACGGATGTGGTCGGATTTTTTGCCTTTTTGGGCTTGGCATCGGTGGTGTTGTTATGAGCGATTTGACGAAAGTAAAAGCGGCGGCGCGCAAGGCGGGATTCGAGCGGCGCAAGGTCGCGCATGAAGCGGTGCATGGCGGTTTGGCGGTGGCGCGGTTGCAGGAGTTTTTAGAACCACATGCGGGGCAGACGATTTCAGGCTATATGCCGATCCGCACCGAGATTGACCCATTGTCGGTGATGGCAAAGATGGCGATGAGCGGCTTTGTGGTGGTGCCGGTGATTGAAGGCGCGGGGCTGCCGCTGAAATTTCGTGAATGGACACCGGATTGCAAGATGGTGGCGGGGCCGTTCGGGGCGCGCGTGCCGGCGGATGGCGCGTGGTTGGAGCCGGAAGTTTTGATCGTGCCGCTGGTGGCGTTTGATCGCAGCGGCGGGCGACTGGGCTATGGCGGCGGGTTTTACGACCGCACATTGCAGATGCTGCGCGAACGCCGCCCGACGGTGGCGGTGGGGTTCGCCTATGCGGGGCAAGAGGCGGACGGGCTGCCGCTGGAGCCGACCGACCAGCCACTGGATGCGATCGTGACCGAGCGCGAGACGCTGGTGTTCGGGTAGGGCTGTTTAATGGAGGCCCTTGCGGGCCGCTTTGTATCTCGACCCCACAAGGGGGCCTCGGGATGCCTGCGGCGCGGAGTTTGAGCCGTCTTGAAAACGCTCCGGCGGAGCGTTTTAGGCGAAAACGGGCGATAGCCCCGGCACCATTTGGAAAGGGGATTGCTCTTGTGGCATAGGCGCAATAGGCAAGACATATGAGAATTCTGTTTTTAGGTGATGTGGTTGGCCGCGCGGGGCGTAATGCTGTGGCGGAACGACTGAAGGGGCTGCGCGACGACTGGCGGCTGGATTTCGTTGTGGTGAACGGTGAAAACGCCACCAACGGGGCCGGATTGTCGGCGGCGCACGCCAAGGGGTTGCTTGAGGCCGGTGCGGATTGTCTCACGCTGGGCGATCATGCGTTTGACCAGCGCGATATGCTGACCTTCATTGACCAGGAACCGCGTATCATCCGGCCTTTGAATTTTGCAAAGAATGCACCGGGCAAGGGGGCGCGGCTGTTTTCGGATAGGCGCGGGCGCAAGATACTGGTCACACAGGTTTTGGGGCAGGTGTTTATGAAGCGCCCGTTTGATGATCCGTTTTCCGCGGTTGAAACTGTGCTGAAGGCGCACCCGCTGGGCGGGATGGCGCAGGCCATTCTGGTGGATGTGCATTGCGAGGCCACAAGCGAGAAGATGGGCATGGGCCACTGGTGCGATGGGCGTGCCTCTATGGTGGTTGGCACGCATACGCATGTGCCCACGGGGGACGCGCAGATATTGCCCAAGGGCACGGCATTTCAGGCTGATGCGGGGATGTGTGGCGATTATAATTCGGTGATCGGCATGGACAAGGAAGAACCCCTGCGCCGCTTTATCACCGGCATGGGCAAGGGACGGTTCCAGCCGGCCAAGGGCGAGGCCACGCTGTCGGGCCTATTTGTGGAAACCGATGACAAGACCGGCAAGGCGATTGATGTGCAGATGGTGCGTGTTGGCGGCCGGTTGCAGCAATCTGGACCAACGGGGTGAAGCCGGTAACACTTTATTATCTGGTGCTGGTCCTGATGGGCGCGGCATGGGGGGCGGTGTTTCCGCTGGCCAAGGTGGCCGTTTCAACGGGGTATAAACCTTTCGGTATTCTGGTCTGGCAAATGCTGATCGGGCTGTTGCTGGCCGGGATATTAACCGTTTTGCGCGGGCGAAGGCCCACTTTGGCGGGGCGCTATTTCATTCTGTTTGTGGGGGTTGCGTTGTTGGGGACGGTGGTGCCGAACTGGTTCTCCTATACCGCGGCAAGCGAACTGCCCGCGGGGGTGATTTCGGTGATCATTGCACTGGTGCCGTTGTTTGCTATGCCGATTGCGCTGATGCTGGGATTCGAGAAACCGTCCTTGGTCCGCTTGGTTGGGGCAGGGTGCGGGGCGGTGGCGGTGGTATTGCTGATCGGGCCGGACACAAGCCTGCCGGAGGGCACCAAGGTGATCTATGTGCTGGTCGCGGCTGTTGCGCCGTTTCTGTATGGTTGCGAGGGGAATTTCCTGACGTGGTATGGTGCACGCGGGCTGGATGCGTTGCAGATCTTGTTCGGGGCCTCGATGATTGGTTTGGTGCTGGCGGTGCCGCTCGCATTGGGATCGGGCCAGTTTATCAGCCCGCTACACCCCTGGAATGCGGCGGACTGGGCGATCCTTTGGTCGTCGATCATAAATTGGACCGCTTATGCCGGATATGTCTGGTTGATAGGCAAGGCAGGGCCGGTGTTCTCGGCGCAGGTGGCCTATCTGGTGACGCTGTTTGGCGTGCTGATTTCGATGGTGTTTTTGGGCGAAACCTATTCCTGGTTTGTCTGGTTGGCGATGACGTTGATGCTGTTTGGAATTTTTCTGGTACAGCCGCGTGACAAAGAGGCCTGATTGGGCGACACTTGGCGCATGGAGATAGCGCTGTTCACTTTTTCTCAGACCGCGCAGGCGGTGATTACCCTGATGGTGGTGGCCGGCATGTTCGTGCTGTTCCTGCGCGAGGTTTTCCCGACCGAAGTGGTGGCGATTGCGGGGGCGGCTGTGTTGCTGGCGCTGGGGATACTGCCCTATGACGACGCACTTGCGGTGCTGTCGAACCCTGCGCCCTGGACCATTGCGGCGATGTTCATCGTGATGGGGGCTTTGGTGCGCACAGGCGCGCTGGACTGGTTCACCAAGATTGCCGAACGAAATGCGCAAACGCGGCCTGCCGTGGCGATTGGCGCGTTGATGGCGTTTGTGGTTGTGGCCAGCGCTGTGGTGTCGAACACGCCGGTGGTGGTGGTAATGATACCGGTGTTCGTGCAATTGGCAAAAAAGATGAAGATTTCGGCCAGTAAACTATTGATACCGCTGTCTTATGCAGCAATTTTGGGGGGCACGTTGACGTTGATCGGTACCTCGACCAACCTGTTGGTGGACGGGGTGGCACGGGCCAACGGGATGCAGGCGTTTTCGATTTTCGAGGTCACGCCGCTGGGCATTATTCTGGTGATCTGGGGCATGATTTACCTGCGCTATATCGCGCCACGCCTGTTGCCGGATCGGGACAGTCTGGCGAACCTGCTATCTGACAAATCCAAGATGAAATTTTTTACCGAAGCCGCGATCCCGCCGGAAAGTGATTTGATCGGGCGTGAGGTGTTGGGCGTGCAACTGTTCAAACGCGACGGGGTGCGGTTGATTGACGTTTTGCGCGGCGATCAATCCTTGCGCCGGAACCTGAAAGATGTGGTGTTGCAGGTCGGGGACCGCGTGGTTTTGCGCACGGCGATGACGGAATTGCTGTCGTTGCAGCGCAACAAAAGCCTAAAGCGGGTGGATCAGTTAAGTGCGGTTGAGACCAAAACCGTCGAGGTTTTGATCACGCCGGGGGGCAAGATGGTCGGGCGCACGTTGGGCGCGCTACGACTGCGGCGGCGATATGGCGTCTATGTGCTGGCGGTGCATCGACGGGACAAGAACATCAGCGGGCAGCTGGATGATCTGGTGGTGCGGGTTGGTGATACCCTGCTGCTGGAAGGCGCGCCCGAGGACATTCAGCGGCTGGCGACAGATGTGGGGCTGGTTGATATTTCCCACCCCTCGGCCCGCGCATTTCGCCGCGCACATGCGCCGGTTGCAGTGTTGTCACTGGTGCTGATCGTGGGGCTGGCAGCGCTGGGCGTGGCGCCGATTTTCCTGCTGGCGATATTGGCGGTGGCGCTGGTGCTGGTCACCAGATGTATTGACGCGGACGAGGCATTTTCCTTTGTCGATGGCCGCCTTTTGACGATGATTTTCGCCATGCTGGCAATCGGCGCAGCACTTGAGGCGTCAGGCGCGGTGGCGCTGATTGTGCGGGCTTTGGCGCCCTATATGGGGGCTTTGCCGCCGTTCCTGATTGTCTGGGCGATTTACCTGCTGACCTCGGTTCTGACCGAACTGGTGTCCAATAATGCCGTGGCAGTGGTGGTGACGCCGATTGCCATCGGGTTGGCCGCCGAAATGGGCATAGATGCGCGGCCATTGGTGGTGGCGGTGATGGTGGCGGCCTCGGCGTCGTTTGCAACGCCGATTGGCTATCAGACGAATATGCTGGTCTACGGGCCGGGGGGATACAAGTTTACCGATTTTATGCGGGTGGGGATTCCGTTGAACCTGTCTGTCGGGTTGCTGGCCAGTCTGCTTATTCCGTTCATGTGGCCACTGTGAACGTGTTGCGCGGCCATTGGCAGTTGATGGTTATCACGGTGGTGGTTTTGGCGCTGTGGAGCACGCCGGTGGTGGTCCCATTGAAAATCCTGACAGTATTCTTTCACGAGCTAAGCCACGCATTAGCCGCATGGATGACCGGCGGGTCGGTCGAGAGCATCAGTCTGTCACCACAACAAGGCGGGTTAACCGTGACACGCGGGGGAAATGTGTTTTTAACCATGTCGGCGGGGTATTTGGGATCATTGCTAATCGGGGTGCTGGTGTTTTTGGTGGCAGTGCGCAGCCATGCCGACAGGGTGTTGATGGGCGTGTTGGGCGCGGTGCTGCTGCTGGTGGCCGCGCTGTTCATCCGCGAATGGTTTGCCTTGGCGTTTACGGTGGGGACGGGGTTGGTGATGCTGGCCTCGGCGCGCTATGTGCCGCATGACGTGAATGATCTGGCGTTGCGGGTGATCGGTCTGACCAGCATGATCTATGTGCCGCTGGATATTTTCAGCGATACGATTGCCCGTTCGGGCATTCGTTCGGACGCTTTCATGTTGGCAGAGCGGTTCGGCGGGGCCACGGTGATCTGGGGCGGATTGTGGTTGCTGATTGCACTGGCGGTGATCGGGGTTAGCTTCACGTATGGGCTGGGGGAGCGCAGCAATGTTGGGGGAGAAACGGTGCCTGCCTGAACCGTCCGGCTTGCTCAGGCAACGCCCACCCAAATGTGGGCGCTGTCCTTTGTTGTTCTACAACGGCCAAAACACCAATATCGCCGGAATACTAACGGCCACCACCAGAATTTCCAGCGGTAGCCCCATGCGCCAGTAATCGCCAAAGCTATATCCGCCGGGGCCAAGGATCAGCGTGTTGTTCTTGTGTCCGATCGGGGTCAGGAAGGCGCAGGATGCTGCCACCGCGACGGCCATCAAAAACGGGTCTGGGTTGACGTTTAGCGTTTGCGCCATCTGGATGCCGATGGGCGCAGCAACGATGGTGGTGGCGGTATTGTTCAGCACATCCGACAGCGACATGGTGACGATCATCAGCACCGTCAGGATCGCCCAAGGGGGCATGCCGCCGGTCAGGTCTATCAACCAGCCTGCGATCAATTCGGTTCCGCCCGAGGTTTCCAAAGCGGATCCCAGAGGGATCATCGAGCCCAGAAGCACCACCACGGGCCATGAAATATGGTCGTAAATATCTGCCAGCGGCAGGATTTTGGTCAACACAAAGCCAACCACGACCAGCCCCAGCGCAATCGGCAGATAGATCAGCCCCAGACTGGCGGCCATCACGGCGGCGGCAAACATGCCGATGGCCAGCCAGACCTTTTTCTCGTCCGTCACGGCCAGCCCGCGATCGGCCAGCGGCAGACAGCCCAGCCATTCGGTGACATCACCGGCCTTGTCCTGTGGCACCAGCAGCAACAGGATGTCCCCCGCCCGCACCACGGTTTTGCGCACCTGTTTGGTGATCCGCTTACCGCTGCGGGAAACCCCCATCAGCACCGTGCGTTGCCGCCAGCCAAGGCCGATGGTCAGCGCGGTTTTGCCGTTTATTCGGGAATCCTCGGGCACCACCACTTCGACGATCTGCAAACCGTCGCCATCGGCTTTCAGCGCCTCTTGACGTTTGCTTTCGGCAAAATCCAGCGATAGCGCGGCACGAAATTCGTCCAGTGCGTCGGGGCTGGCTTCAAGCACCAGCGCGTCACCGGCCTGTAGTTTTATGTTCTGGGCCGTGCCGTATCGGCGTTTGCCGTCCCGCACCAGCCCAAGGATGGCGACATCGTTTTTATCCGCGACTCCGGTCAAATCGCGCACGCGTTTGCCGATGTGCTTTGAGTCCTCGGGCACAGTCAATTCAGCGATGTATTGCGCCATATCTGCCATCGGGTCACCCGCCTCGCTTGCATCATCGCCTTGCGGAATCAAACGCCAGCCGATGAAGGCGACGAACAGCAGGCCCGCGAGGGCTGTTACGCCGCCGACTGGGGCAAAATCGAACATGTTAAACGGCTCGCCCAGACTGTCCTCGCGGATGGTGGCGATGATGATATTGGGGGGCGTGCCGATCAGGGTGACCATGCCGCCAAGGATGGTGGCAAAGGACAGCGGCATCAGCGACAGGCCGGGTTTGCGACCGGCCTTGCGGGCGGTCTGAATGTCGACGGGCATCAACAGAGCCAATGCGGCGACGTTGTTCATGAAGGCAGAAAGAACCCCGCCGATGGCGCCCATCAGGGCAATATGCGCGCCCAGTTTGCGGCTGGAATCGACCAGTGTGCGGGTGATCAGGAACACAGCGCCCGAACGCACCAGACCGGCGGAAACCACCAATACCAGCGCCACCACCAAAGTTGCGGGATGTCCAAAGCCGTCAAAGGCGTGTTTGGTGGGGATTACGCCCAGCACCACACCGGCCAACAATGCGGTAAAGGCCACAAGATCATAGCGGAATTTACCCCACAAAAGCAGGGCAAACACGGC
>CAZIDQ010000118.1:6671-8393 GCA_964538015.1 uncultured Marinosulfonomonas sp. | reverse complement strand
AGGCTGATGTTGTTCTTGGTCGGCATGTTGCCCGCCACCACCACCGAATAGGGCGGCACTTCGCCATACATCACTTCGCCGGTTTCGCGATCCACGATCTTGGTCGACTGGCCGATGTAAACGCCCATCCCCAGAACCGATCCTTCGCGGACGATACAACCTTCGACCACTTCAGACCGCGCACCGATGAAACAATTGTCCTCGATGATGGTCGGACCGGCTTGCATAGGCTCTAACACACCACCAATCCCCACACCGCCGGACAAATGCACGTTCTTGCCGATCTGCGCGCAGGACCCGACCGAGGCCCATGTATCCACCATCGTGCCCTCGTCCACATAGGCGCCAAGGTTCACGAAGGACGGCATCAAAACCACGCCGGGGGCGATGAAGGCCGATTTGCGGGCAATCGCGCCGGGCACCGCGCGGAACCCCGCCGCCGCCCACTGGTTCGCGCCCCAGCCCTTGAATTTGCTGTCTACCTTGTCCCACCAGCCCGCGCCTTGCGGACCACCCTCCATCGGTTCCATATCCTTGATGCGGAACCCCAGCAGCACTGCCTTTTTGGCCCACTGGTTTACATGCCAACTACCATCGGCCTGCTTTTCGGCCACCCGCAATTTTCCGCTGTCCAATGCGTTCAGCGTGTCCTCGATGGCATCGCGAACCTCGCCTGTGGTGGCGGGGGTGATGGTGTCGCGGGCGTCCCACGCGGCCTCGATAACGGTTTCCAGCTGATCATTTGACATGCGGCTTCTCCAATAATTCGCGGTTTAGGGATTGCTCTACACCAGTGACCGTCTGTCGGGAATAGAAAATCGCGCATCGCTGTTGCGGCTGATTGGCCCTTTTACCCGCCCGCCAACAGGCGTAAACCGCTATCATGCCTTTTCAGTTGAACAGCCTTTCCGATTTATCCGCCCTGCCATTCGATGCCGTTATCGACGTGCGTTCGCCTGCGGAATATACTGAGGACCACATCCCCGGTGCGATAAACCTGCCGGTTCTGGATAACGACGAACGCGCGCGGGTGGGCACGATTTATGTTCAGGACAATCCGTTCGAGGCCCGCAAGATTGGCGCAGCACTGGTCGCCCGCAACGCGGCAAAGCATATCGAAGACCATCTGATGGATCACCCCAAAGACTGGAAACCGCTGATTTACTGCTGGCGCGGCGGGCAGCGGTCGGGATCGTTCACCACCATTCTGAAACAGGTTGGCTGGCGCGCTAAAGTGGTCGAGGGCGGCTATCGCAGCTACCGGCGACTGGTGAAGCAGACGCTGTATGACACTCCGTTTACAGCACCTATCACCCTGCTGGACGGTAACACCGGCAGCGCCAAGACCGAGATTTTGGCACTGCTGCAAGCGCGTGGCGTTCAGGTGATTGATCTGGAGGGGCTGGCCAACCATCGCGGCTCGCTGTTTGGCGCAATGGCTGGCGGGCAGCCATCACAAAAGGCGTTCGAGGGGGCTTTGGCGCAGGTGGTCCTGAAGATTGACCCAACGCGGCCTGTGGTGGTCGAGGCCGAAAGCTCCAAAGTGGGCGAGCGGATCGTGCCGCCGATGCTGTGGGCGGCGATGAAGAACGCCCCGCGTCTGGAGGTTCAGGCGCCGCTGGCGGCACGGGCGAAGTATCTGGTCACGGCTTATCGGGATATGATCGAGGATACCGCGCGACTGACCGAAACGCTGGACAGGTTGCGCCCCTATCATCCGGC
>CAZIDQ010000118.1:0-6571 GCA_964538015.1 uncultured Marinosulfonomonas sp. | reverse complement strand
GCGCGGATTTCATATCCGCCTGCATCTGCACCGCCGCACGGTTTGCCGCCCAGATGGTTGACCGCACGCCCTGATCGGCCAGCGTTGCGGCCCCGTCCAGCAGGGGAATATCCGCCAAATTCAATATTGCCCCGACACTTGATCCCTGCAGCATCGTATCCAGATGCCCCGCCAGCCCGAAACCGGTGACATCGGTCATCGCATGGGCCACGGGGGCCAGAATGTCGGCGGCTGTATCCAGCGGGCGTTCCATCATCCGGTAGGCGGCTTCAACCCATCCCCCTTCGGCCAGCAGGCGCATTTCGGCGGCCAGAATGGTGCCGGTGCCAATGGGTTTGGTCAGGATCAAAACATCGCCCGCCAGTGCACCGCTGTTTGAAATGGTGCGCTCGCCCGCAAGGCCGGTGACGGAAAACCCGATGGTCAGTTCTGCCCCCTGACTGCTGTGGCCCCCCACCACTTCGGCACCGGCAGCGCCGAAGGTTTCAGTCGCCGCCTGCATGATTTCGCGCAGGGTTTCGGCCTGCGGTTTGGCCGCCATGCGGGGCAGGATAATGCTGGCCAGCGCCGCTTGCGGTTTGGCCCCCATCGCCCAGATATCGCCCATCGCGTGAATGGCGGTGATCCGCGCCATGCGGTAGTGATCGCTGACAAAGGCGCGCAGATGGTCGGTGGTCAGCACCTGCTGGCCATCGCCACAGGCCAGCACAGCGGCATCATCGCCGGGGCCGGACAACACATCCTTGCGCACAGTTGCAGGCAGGGTTTGCAGCACGGTTTGCAGATCGGCAGGGGCCACCTTGGCGCCGCAGCCGCCACACAGGGGCACATCGCCCATTTCCTCGCGCACGCCTTTTGCCACGTCACGCGGCAGGGGCGGGGCGGGCATTTTTGGGTATTCCTCGAACTGGCGCATGAATTTCAGATCAATGTGGTTCTTCCATTTCCACAGCAGCGGCCCGTCCAGCCGCAAACCCGCCTTGTCTGCAATCGCACCTTTGCCGCCGGTCAAGATTAGTTTCAGGAATGTTTTCTGTGGCTTGAAGGCCTTGCGCTGCCCGCCGGTCAGTTCGGCCCGCAGGTTGTGGAAAAGGATCGGCGCCTCGCGCACCGCATAAACGCCAGCCTTTGGGCGCGGCGCATGGGTCAGGTCGGCGCAGTCACCCGTGGCGTAAATCAGCGGATCGGCCAGCGTTTGCAGGGTTTCGCCAACGTCGATAAAGCCGCGATCATTGGTCAGGCCGGTACCCTGCAGCCAATCATGCGGACGCGCCGTGGTGCTGCCGACGCAAAAGGATTTCGGGATCGAGGAGCCATCGGCCAGATGCACCTGATCACGGGCAATATGGGTGACTTCGACACCGGTTTTCAACTCAACCCCCAGCCGTTGAATGTGTTGCAGCAGGGCCTTGCGCGCGCCCTTGCCGATCCCGCGAAGGGGGGTGTCTGCGCGTTCCAGAATGGTGACGCGGGCGTTGGCCACGCCGTTGGTTTTCAGGTGGTGCATCATCGCCAGTGACAGCTCCACACCGGCCACACCGCCGCCAATCACCACCACGTCAGGGGTGCGGATGCCGGCAGTGGCCTCAGTCAGAAATTTTTCCCACTCGGCCGTATATCGGGCCAGCGGTTTTGCCCCCAGCGCGTTTTCGGTGAACCCCGGAATGGTCGGGGCCTCGGTGGTGATGCCGACATTGACCGAGGCAATGTCATAGGCAATATCCGCCTGCCCCGCCACCTGCACCCGCTGGGCCACACGATCGATCCCCGTGACCTGCCCCAGCACCAGCCGCGCGCCGGCGAAACGGGCCAGCCGTACCAGATCGATTTCCAGATCCATCCGCGCGTAATGCCCTGCGATATAGCCGGGCAACATGCCGGAATAAGGCGCGGTGGGGGCCGGGTTGATCACAGTCAGGCGGGCGCCTGCCATCGGTTTCATACCAAACATTCGCGCCACCAGCGCATGGGTGTGGCCGCCACCAATCAGAACGACATCGCGGATCAGGGGGATAGGAGTGTGCATGTGGGGACCAATAATTACAGGGTTTTGCAACGTGACTATGCCTGTCAGCGGCGAAGTTCAAGTCACGGGAACGCGATCTGTTTGCGCTTGGCATTGCCTGCAAACAACGCTTTAATGCAGGACTGTTGCGTCACAAGGATTTTAAGGAAGCGTTATGAACAAAGATCACCGCAAACACCCGATGCGCCACTCGCGGCAGGATATCGAAGCCGCCCGCGAGATACCGGACACACCGCAAACCCGCGCGCCATCCTACCGGTTGGCCTTTGCCGATGACGAATTCCTGTGCCGTGACGAACTGCGCCCTGTGCGGTTGCAACTGGAGCTGCTGAAACCGGAAATGGCGCTGGATGAGGCGGGCATCGATTCCACCGTCGTGCTGTTTGGTGGCGCACGGATACCCGAGCCTGCGAAAAAGGGCACCGCCCGCACCAAAACGCTGGCTGAACTGTCGAAATACTATGACGAGGCGCGTGAATTTGCCCGCCTTATGACGCTGAAAAGCAACGGCAACGGCGGCAAGGAAAACGTGATTGTCACCGGTGGCGGGCCGGGGGTGATGGAGGCCGGAAACCGTGGCGCGCTGGACGCAGGCGGGGTTTCGATTGGCCTGAATATTGTGTTGCCGCACGAACAGGCGCCGAACGAATATGTGACGCCCGATCTGTGCTTCAACTTCCACTATTTCGCGATCCGCAAGATGCATTTCCTAATGCGCGCCAAGGCGCTGGCAGTGTTCCCCGGCGGCTTTGGCACGCTGGATGAAACATTCGAGGCGCTGACCCTGATCCAGACCGGCCGGATGGAGCGCATCCCCTTTCTGCTGTTTGGCGAAAAATTCTGGCGCAGCATTATCAACTGGGAAGCACTGGCCGAGGCCGGCACGATTGCAGCCGAGGATCTGAACCTGTTCAAATTTGTCGAAACCGCGCAAGAGGCGGTCGAGGTGATTGAAAACTGGAAGACATAGGCGCAAGGAATATAGCCAATGAATATACTGCCCTTCCTCGCGGCCATCGCTATCGCTTCTCTGACAACCGGAGAAGCCTTTGGCGGCTGTGCAAATTTCGAAGACGGGAGCCTGTCAACACCCGCGCCCGTTTTCGAGATCTGCTACAAATCCGAATGCGACATAACCAAAATGGAGTACGAATGCGGGAATATGTCCCAATATTCCGCAAGCTATGACATCGGGTGGTCTGTTGGCTGTAAAATTGAAGATCGCGAAACCACCGAGTGTTCGATTTATTGGCAGGGGCGCGAGATTTCGACAGCCAAACACCAGTTTATTACTTGCAGAAACCTGACTGACAAAACCACCTGTAACGTATTGCCACCGCCATCCTAACGCTGCGCAACGACCCCGTGTGCATTGCGTTCATACAGCCATCGGTGGCTATGCTGCAAAAACGGCTGCCGGAATTTACGCATCAGATCAACGTGGCTAAAGCCAAGATCGGAAATTTTGCAAATCCGCAGATTGGCTGGCAGATTGTGCAGACAGACCCGTCCGTCTGTTTCCTGCAGAATATAGCCCTTATCGGCCAAACGGCTTTGTAATTCCGCCCAACTGCGGGAATAGGTGAAATCATCGGCAACCAGCGCCTTTAGCGACGGCAAATCCGGACGGTTTGTATTCGCGGCCGCCTGTGCCTTTTCGCGATCATGCAAGTCGCGCAGGATGGCATCGCGTAGAACCTGCACAACGGGGATATCATCCTGTCGGGCAATCCGGTGAAGGGCATTCAGGGTGGGTGCGGGTAATTCTATTAAAACTGATTCCATGCCGCGATACTGCACAAAACCGGTTAGCAAGCCGTTAAAGCCCGGCCTCGATCTCTTTTTTGCTTTTGCGGCCCCGTTCGGTTTCGGACTTTAACTGCCCGCAAGCGGCCATGATATCTTCGCCACGCGGTTTGCGCACGGGTGATGAATAGCCTGCGTTGAACACGATATCCGCAAAGGCACGAATGCGGTTGTTACTTGAGCGTTCATAGGGCGAGCCGGGCCATTCATTGAACGGGATCAGGTTGATTTTTGCCGGTATCCCTTTGATCAACTGCACCAACTGTCGCGCATCCTCGTCACTGTCGTTCACGCCCTTCAGCATGACGTATTCAAAGGTGATGCGTTCCGAATTGCTGGCCTTGGGGTATTCCCGCAGGGCGTCCAGCAATGCCTCGATATTCCATTTCTTGTTGATCGGTACCAAAGTGTCGCGCACCTCGTCCGTGGTGGCGTGGAATGACACTGCCAACATGCAGCCGATTTCGTCTGCCGTGCGGGCGATTTCGGGCACCACACCGGATGTCGACAGGGTGATCCGGCGACGCGACAGCGATATCCCCTCGGGGTCCATCGCGATTTTCATCGCATCGCGCACGGCATCGAAATTATATAAAGGTTCGCCCATGCCCATCAGCACGATGTTGGACAGCAGCCGCGCCTCGGGCGGGTTGGGCACGCCCAACTCCGGCCATTCACCCAGATCATCACGCGCCACCATCACCTGCCCGACAATTTCCGCCGCGGTCAGGTTGCGCACCAGCTTTTGCGTGCCGGTGTGGCAAAACGAACAAGTCAGCGTGCAGCCCACCTGCGAGGAAATGCACAAGGTGCCGCGCCCCTCTTCGGGGATGTAAACGATCTCGACTTCGTGCCCACCAGCGATCCGTACCAGATATTTGCGGGTGCCATCGCTGGAGACCTGTTTGGTCACCACCTCGGGCACCGCCACCACGAATTTCTCGGCCAGCATGGCGCGGATGTCTTTGGACAGGTTGGTCATCTGGGCAAAGTCACGCACGCCCTTTTGGTATATCCACTGCCAGATCTGCCCCGCCCGCATCTTGCCCTGCTTTTCGGAAATCCCTGCATCAATCAGCACATCGCGCAGCGCCCCGCGGGTCAGACCGACAAGGTTCGCTTTGCCCTCTCGATCCACTTTGCGTGGCAGGGTCACGACGTCGGGGGTGATGGGGGCCTTATCTGACATTATATTCTCCACAGGGGGTTAGAACGCACCCTTTAAAGGATTCGCAGGCGTATTGCCAAACAAAACACCCCGCCGCAAACGCGACGGGGTGCCGATAATTTCAATCAGGCTAGTCTTATTTGGAACAGCGCTTGGCCGCTTCTTCCACCGCAGCGGTAAAGCCCAGCAGCGAGAATGTATCCTTGGTCACTGTCCCGCGCCCCGAACGCCCTGTCACAACGGCCTTGGCGCCACGCTTCATTGCGGTGATGATTTTGGCGTCATCCGCAGGTGTGGCTGGCCACGCATTTTCACCCGAGGTGAACAATTCATAAGCATTGTCGCCAATTCGCATCGTCACGGTTGACCCGCCAGCAAACGGATAGCCGCCGGTAAACGACAGCTCGCTTTTTACACCTGACCCGGGCCGGTAGGAAACGAACAACAGGATTTCACTGCGCCGCACGGCCACAACGCGCCCGTCCTTGGTGTTTATGGTTTCCTTGGGGCTTGAAACCGCCCAGCATTCGGTCGGGTTATCCTCGACAAAAACGCTCCAGTCGGTTTTGGCTGCCACGCGGTTGGTCGATTGCTGCGCCATAGCACCCGTTGCCAACATGGCAATCAGCGCGCCGCCCAGTGTTCTAGCGATAATAGATTTCATGTCCTTCACAGCCTCCAGCTGTTTTTACCTCAATTAATGCCGCGCCAGTGGTCATTTTGTCTTGACCTTTTGCTTGGGCGAGCGTGTTTTCAACTCGATACATACACATTAACGTATTATCGCCCAGTATTTAAAGCCCTGTTGGCAAATTTTCGCGCAAAACCCGAAAAGGAAAGACAATGACGAACCCTGTTCCAATGGCCGAAATCTGGCGTGGGCCGTTTCTGGAGTCGATTCACACCGGCCATGCGGTGATTTGTGATGCCTCTGGAAATATCGTCGAAAGCTGGGGGGATCCAGACTTTGTTATGCTGCCACGCTCGTCATCAAAGATGATTCAGGCGCTGCCATTAATCGAAAGCGGTGCGGCAGCGGCGGCCGGACTTGGCACCGAGCAACTGGCGCTTTCCTGCGCCTCGCATAACAGCGCGGCAATCCACACAGACCGTGTTTCGGCATGGTTAGAGACACTTTCTCTGTCAGAATCCGATTTGCGCTGCGGGTCGCACGACCCCAAGGATACCGAGGCCCACCACGCCCTGATCCGCGCCCATGAAAAACCCTGCCAGATCCACAACAACTGTTCGGGCAAGCACACCGGTTTCCTGACCCTGAACAAACACCTTGGCGGCGGATCGGAATACAATGACCCCGGCCACCCCGTGCAACTGGCCGTGCGCGAGGCGTTCGAGGATGTGACCGGCATGGACAGTCCCGGTTTTGGCATTGATGGCTGCTCTGCACCCAATTTTGCCACCACCATGCACGGATTCGCCCGCGCGATGGCATTTTTCGCTGCGGCCAGCGAAGATGGCGGCTCGGGGCGCGAACGGGCGGCGGCGGCGCTGGTTCAGGCGATGACCACCTATCCCGAACTGGTCGCAGGCGAAGGCCGCGCCTGCACCGA
>CAZIDQ010000117.1:0-8420 GCA_964538015.1 uncultured Marinosulfonomonas sp. | reverse complement strand
AAAACGAGCTGGAAATCCTGCGTTTGCCCGTTGGCGCTGAATCTGGAAAGAACATGCAAAAACTTTGGGATGTCGAGATTTTTCCGGTTTGCGTACCGAATTTCCTTACCAAAATGCGACCATTCAGCCGACCCGAAGACCTGTTAAAACAAGAACTAATTCACATTCTGGGATACAGTAACGACTGGCATCGATGGGCCCGTTTGTTCGCCTCTCAAATGGTAAATGTCCCGACAGGACTGACTGTGGATGGTCTAAACATCGCCCTCGACGCGGCCTGCCGTGGGGAGGGCATCGTGCTTGGCCGCCGACCTTTGATAGACGTTTATTTGGAAGATGGCCGATTGGTCAGGGCAATTGAAGGAGAAGTGAGTTTGTTTACCTCCTACTACCTACGGGCGAATACGCATTCCTCGAATTGGCGCATCACGCGTGTTCTGACCGAATGGTTGATTCAGGGCGCGCGGGAAACCCATTCGAAAAATCCAGTGTAGCCGTAACCAAATTATTTCAAGTGCATTGGACATCAGTGAACCACTCCCAGCTGACGCCGGTAGCACCGCGTTTGGAATGTAATTCCAGATACTGCATGATGATATCATCGGTAACATTGCCCGACGTGGTCGAGAAATATCCCCGCGCCCAAAACCGCCTCCCCCAATAGCGCTTGCGCAACTGGGGAAACTCCATCTGGATGCGCCGCGACGAGCGCCCTTTGATGCGCTGCATGACCTGCGAGAGCGAAAGCCTTGGCGGGATCGACAGAAACATGTGAACGTGGTCGCGCGCCAGAACCCCGCGCACAATATGGGCACCCATTTCCTCGCAGGTTTGGCGGATACGCTCGCGTATCGGACCCTGCAAAACCCTGTATCGATATTTTGTGACCCACACGACGTGAAATCTGTGGTAAAATCGCGTGTCGCGGATGACGAATACTGCATGATCTTCTCTCCTGGATTTTGAAACCATACCGCCACGGCGGGTTTCAAAATCCAGGAGAGAAGATCATTAACAGAGTCGCTGAAGCAGACCGGCTGGAAGCCGGTGGTTTTGCTCCAATAAATGGAAAATCAAGTGATGTTTTTTAACAGAATAGGCCCTAAGCCGACCTTGAACGCAGGTTCGGATTGCTGCGACGCGGCCCGTCAGAGCGGCTATTATCCGCGCCTGCGAGATTGGCTTCTATAGCCTGCAGAGAGGGGAAAAGCGGGCGCGCGGTTACCCCGTTAGTCCCGAAAGCGCGGTTCAAAGCGTCCAGAATCTCAACTTATAAATTGCTATCCGCACCCAGTCTTGATACATTCAAGTAAGCACTTCAAAAGCATCATCTGGGTAGCGTACCTATAAATACCTTCACTTAAACAGCATCTTGTGATTCACTTGAGGCAATATATGTCTCAGGATGTCAAATGTTGCGTTTTGATATGGGTGAAATGGAGTGGCAATTCATCAAATGTGTGTTACCAAACAAAAGCTGCGGGGTGAAGCGGGTGGGTTATCAACGGCATTTTCTACGCCCTAGGAATCGGATGTCCTTGGCGGGATTTACCCGAACGATACGGCCCCTACACCACGGTTTACAACCGTTTTAACTGATGGGCCTATGCCGGCATTCAGGACCAGATCATGGACGCGGTGGTGGATGCCCACAATGGCGATGTCGGGGACATCAGTGCGGGTTCATCACGCGGCAGCAACGCTTAAAAAACGGCCCGCTTCGATGTATGGGTCGCTCACGAGGCGGATTAACCATTGACCGGCAGGGGATAGAACGATCCCCGAGAGGGGACGAAAATTCATGCACTTGTGAATGGCAACGATCTGCCGCTTCGGTTTTTGTTGACCCCAGGCGAGGCCCGCGCCATGCTGTATTCTGCTGGACGCGGTGCAACCCGACCAAAGGGCTCTGGCGGATCGCGCTTGATGCTGACTGGATCAGGCAGATGCTCTGGGAGCGCGGTGCGGTGGCTGTAATTCCATCCAAGAGAAACCGCAAACTGCACCTGTAATGCCGGTTCAGGGCAGAAACGACACCAGTCGATTGATCAGGCCGGTTGGGCGCTTTATTCTCATAAGCTCGAAAGGCACGTTGCTCGCCATAAAGAAGGCATCGTTCAGCGGAATTCCAACTGTGTTATGCAGGAATGAAATGCTTTCTGCCAAGGTGGTGTGCGCCCCGGCGAGCGACCCGTTTTCATTGACCAGTTTGCCGCCGCTGACCCTGATGGTCTCTCCGTACAGGTTGAATTGATCTCGCCCGCCGACGGTGGACATGGCATCAGAGACAAGGACCATGCGGTCCCGGCGTGGTCGGGCGGCAATCGAGAGCCGAAGCATCTCGGGGGCGACATGGTGACCGTCGGCGATCACACTGCACCAGAGTTCGGACAACAAAGCTGTGCCCACAAGGCCCGGTTCACGGTTTCGCATCGGTGGCATCCCGTTGTGCAGATGCGTGATTGCACGAAGGCCCGCAGCGATGGCAGCGCGCAGTTCTGCAGCGGTTGCGGCCGAATGTCCGGCAGAGATGATAACGCCCATCCGGTCAAGCTCGGCAATGGCCGCGGGAGGTACGCATTCCGGTGCCAGGGTCAGCAGGACCGGGCAGTCATTTTCGCGAAGCATTCCTCGCACCAGCGCTGGCGCTTTATGTGGGGCTGATGGTCTATCCGACCTTCTTTGCCATCCGCCAGGGGTTTTACAAAACCTCGGGCTTTGGCGGCGAAGAGATTTGGGTCGGCTGGGGGAACTATGTGCGGATTTGGTCGGATCCGATCTTTTGGCAAAGCCTCTGGAACACACTTACGATTCTTGTCTTTGGCGGGATTGCCGTGTTTGGCTTTGCCTTTTTGTTCTCTGTGCTGCTGAATAGCGGCATCTGGGGCAAGAAACACTTCCGCGCAATCATCTTTTTGCCCAATGCGGTGGCGGTGATTGCGCTGTCGACCTTCTGGTCCTTTTTCTTCGTGCCGCGCTTTGGCATCCTGCCAAACGCCCTGGATGCCATGGCCGATGCAGGTATCCCCCTATTTGGGCTAGAGAATGTGGTCTGGACCGCGCCGGGCATGGTATTTTTCTCCATGATGGTGGGCCTGATCTGGATTGCCACGGGTTTTTATACCATCCTGATCCTTGCGGGTGTGGACAAGATCCCGGCAGACATGTTTGACGCGGCACGGATTGAGGGGGCATCGGAATGGCAAACCTTTCGCCAGATCACCCTGCCGATGATTTCGGACGTGGTGCTGATCACCTTTGTGCTTTGGTGTATCAATGCGATCCGCGCGTTCGAATTTCCCTATGCCTTTGGCGGGCCGAATATCGACACCTCGCTCTATACCAATAGTATCTATCTTTACATCATGGGCTTTGGTCAGCGTGACCCGATTTTCGCGCTTGGCTATGCCTCGGCTATGGGGGTGGTGATGCTTTTCTTGACGATTGCGATTGTCGTGTTCCTGCGGGTTGTAGGACGTGCAGAAAGGATTGAATTCTGATGTCGCGCACTTGGACACAACGTCTGGCCTATCTGATCTGTGGCGCTTGGGCGGCCTTTGGGTTGTTCTTTGTTGGCTGGCTGATCATCGCTTCGCTTAAAACCAACCGCGGGCTTTTCAAAAAACCGTTCAGCTTGCCCTCGGATTGGCAGTTCGAAAACTATGCACACACTTGGCAGGCCGCAGATTTCGGAACCTATTTCCTGAATTCCACGCTGGTGGTCGTTGCCTCGGTTATCGGCATTCTTATCGCCGCTGTTCCAGCCGCCTATGTGCTGAGCCGTGCCGAGTTTCGGTTCCGCGACACGATTACCGTATTCTTTGCCGCGGGCATGGGTATTCCCACGCCGTTATTGTTGATCCCGATTTTCGTGATCATGTCGTCCTTGCGCCTGAGTGACACGCTGACAGGGCTGACCATCGTCTATATCGCCCTATCACTGCCATTTTCGGTTTATGTGCTGACCGGTTTCTTTTCGTCCATTCCGTCAGATTTGCAATCGGCGGCGCGGATTGACGGATGTAGTGATTTCCAGATATTTTTTCACGTCATGCTCCCCCTCGCGCGCCCCGGCATTCTAACTGTTGCTCTGTTGAATTTCGTCGGGCTGTGGAATGAATTCCAACTATCGCTCGTCATGATAAATTCGCCTGATTTGCGTACGCTGTCACTTGGGCTCTATTCGCTGATTACCTCGATGCAATATTCCGGGGCTGATTGGGTCGGCCTGTTTGCAGGGGTTGTCATTACAACCACACCCAGCGTGCTGCTTTTCGTCTTTTTCGGCAACAAGATGATTGAGGGGATCACCATGGGGGGTGTCAAATGACCAGGCTCTATGCAGGCCAGATGGCCATCCTGGCGGCCTTGCCGCAAAGCCAGTCGCCCTTGCCGGTGTTTTGCTGGCAGCAGCCCACCCCGCATCAACCGACTCCTCCTGTCGGACTGGTCGGGGACGAGGCGGCCGGTTATACCTATATGGGGGATACTTCGATACTGCCCTACCGGTTGCAGGAACAGTACGGACGGGACTTGCTGGAAACAGTTCTGGACTGCGTTATTCTGGAAAATGATATGCTAAAGGTCACGGTATTGCCGGGGCTGGGCGGGCGCGTGACTTCGATTGAGGCCAAGCGTACAGGGCGGGACCTTCTGTTTCGTAATCCGGTGATCCGCACAGGCAATCTTGCCCTTAGAAATGCGTGGTTTTCCGGCGGGATTGAATGGAACGGCGGCGGTATTCCCGGGCACACAACCTCGACCATGGCACCGATATTTGCCCACCGTGTCGATACGCCCGACGGTCCGCTTTTGCGGCTGCACGATTTTGATCGTGTGACGGAAACCGCCTGGCAGGTGGATCTGTTCCTGCCGCAAGACGAGGGGCGGCTTTATGTGCACGGGCGGATCGTTAACCCCAATGATGACGCCCGGGAAGTTTACTGGTGGACCAACGCCACCGTTGCCCATCAGCCGAGCCAGCGCATCCTGTCGCCTGCCGATTGCGCGGTGGAGCATGCGCTGCCCGACAACCATCTGGAACGCTTTGCTTTCCCCGACCAATGGGGCTTTGACGGGTCGTATCCCGACAACTGGCAATCCTCTACCTCTGTGTTTTTTCGACGTTCCGGGCAGTCACATCCGTGGATCGCAACCTGTAACCCCGATGGAACCGGGCTGGCGCAGTCCTCGACTGCGGCGCTTGTTGGTCGCAAGTTCTTTTATTTTGGTTACGGTGCCGGTGGGCAACACTGGATGAAATTCCTGTCGGACGGTGACAGGGGCCGCTATATCGAAGTGCAGGCCGGAATCACGCCGACACAGAATAACCGCCTGACGCTTGCTGCGGGCCAGGCGATATCCTGGACCGAGTGCTACGCCCCTTTGGAGGGATGTGCCGGTGCAACAGAAGGCACGTATTCGCAGGCCGAAAGACAGGCCGAAGCTCATGTGCGCGGTGCCATTCCGACTGCAGCGCTGGATGCGGCCCATACGCGGCTTTTGGGACATGCATCCTTGCCGCCAAGTGAGACACTGGGAGCCGGCGATGCCTGGGGCGCCTTGCATGAAAAGCTCACAGGGCGCGCCATTTGGCCCGGCTTGGTGTTTGACACGGAGATGCCCCCCGCCTGGGTCTCTGTTGTGAAGGGAGAAACACCCAAAGCCGAGACAGAGGATTTCGCCACCTCCGATCTTTGGCGCACGGCGCTTGAGGCCTTGCCACCAGATGCCTTCAGCGCGCTGTACCTTGGCATCATTGCGCTTGACCGTATGGATACGGAGGTTGCGCGCGCCCATCTGAACCGGGCAATGGAGTTGGAGCCTTCACCACTCGCCGCCCGCTGCCTTGCCGTATTGCATGGGCGTGAAGGGCAGTTGGACGCTTGCATATCGCACTATGCCCGTGCGCTTGAACTGCCGAACTGCGCCCCCGAGATCGAATTGGAATTTGCGCAACTTCTGCATGAGAGCGGATACTTTGATGACCTCAAGGCGCTACTTCCGACACTGTCTGAGCAAGCCCGCGGGCTGGAGCGGGTGCGAATGCTAGAGGCGCATCTGGCGTTGGAAAACAAGGATTTTGAGCGCCTTGAAGAGCTTTTGGACTTTGAATTTGCCTCCATCCGTGAGGGTGAAATGGCATTGTCGGAGTTGTGGGTGGGGCTTGTTCTAGGCCGCGCCGCACAAGCGAAAGGGCGCGATTTAAGTGACGTCGAGGAAGCAGAGGTGCGGGATGCCAACCCGATCCCTTTCCGGCTGGATTTCGTAATGTTGCGCGAAGAGCGCGTGAAAATGGATGGGGCAACCTATGACTGATGTGACACTTGAATCTTTGGGAAAATCCTATGGTTTGGTCGAGGTGTTGAAAGATATCTCGCTGACCATTGAAAACGGCGAGTTTCTGGTGCTCGTCGGACCGTCTGGGTGCGGAAAATCCACCCTTTTGCGCGCGATTTCGGGGCTTGAACCGATTTCGGCAGGTAAAATTCTGATGGGTGGCGAGGACGTGACAGGCAAAGAGCCTGTTCAACGCGGCGTGGGCATGGTTTTTCAGTCATATGCGCTATATCCGCATATGACGGTAGAGCAGAATATAGGCTTCGGTCTGAAAATTGCCGGGCGCGACAAAGGTGAAATCAAGGATACCGTGCGTCAGGTGGCAGATCTTTTACAGCTGGACCACCTGTTGGACCGAAAACCGCGCGAGCTTTCAGGCGGTCAAAGGCAACGCGTGGCGATTGGCCGGTCTCTGGCGCGGCGACCCAAGATTTTCCTCTTTGACGAGCCTTTATCCAACCTTGATGCCTCACTGCGCGTCGAGATGCGCGTGGAGCTTGCCAAGCTCCACGCCGAGTTGAAATCCACGATGATTTACGTCACCCATGATCAGGTCGAGGCGATGACCATGGCCGATCGGATTGTTGTGATGGATCACGGCAAGATCATGCAGGTGGGCACCCCGCTGGAGTTGTTCAACGCCCCCAGGAATCGTTTTGTTGCAGGTTTTCTGGGGCAACCATCAACCAATTTCCTGGAAGTCCGGGCGGCGGTGACAGAGGGCGGCCAAACCACCTATACCATTGCTGGCGGCACGGTTACATTTCAGGCGGCACCCGCCGGAGCATCGGAGGCGACCGAAGTGGGGCTCAGGCCTGATGTATTCGAGATCGTCGCTACGGGCAAAAGTGACCTGTCCGGCACCGTTGATCTTGCCGAACAGCTGGGGGACGAAACACTGGTCCATGTCCGGCTTGAGAGTGATGTACGGCTAATTGCCAAGCTGAAAGGCCAGCACCCGCTGGCGTGCGGACAGGAAATAGACCTTCGTGTGACGGGAAACGGGCGAATGGCATTCTCGAAAACAGGCGCGAATATTTTCGCGGTAGATTAGGGGCTGTTGTTACATTAACAGAGGGGTGCCGAAAAGAGGGTATCCGATCTTCTGTGTATGAGTAAAATGGTCCATGCTTCACCCCTGAAGGAGCATGACGACAATGGAGAGGGTTCTGTCGCAAAGTTTTCCGGAGGCTGGGTCAGTCGAGTTTTTCTTGAGTTAAGCAGCCAAGCTGGCAAATTGTTTGAACGGCGATATGTGGTTTGATTGGAATTGTTGTTTTCTAATCATGTGGGCTACTTCAATGCCAGCGAGCGTGGCTGCTGCTGAATGAAAAGCTTTAAAACCCAAAGCTGGCCGCGTAATTTTCTTGATAAAACGATGGTCCTGTGGAATGTTTTCTGATCTGGGTTGTTTTGGCAATGCCCGGTGAATATTTCACGACCCATCTGTTTAATGTAGCGTGATCAACCTGAACGCCGCGCTCGGCTATAATCTCCTCCAGATCACGATAGGAAATGGCGTAGCGAACGTAGAAAAACACCGCGTACAAGATTACATCCTTCGGGTAATGACTGCCTTTGAAATCAATGCTCATATTTGATGTGCCTTGCCGATAGTTTTTTGAAACGACTTATGACAAAATCAAACAAGGACGAGAATAGCATAAAACTTTGCGACAGAACCAACAAAAGCGCATCGAACAGCTGCTACCGTGGAACTACGCCGTATAGGTGGGAACAAAGCAGCGCTTACGATGAATCTCAAAAAAACTAGATTGAAGTTGAGTAAATTCTTGATGCAGTTCCGTTTGCTATTTTTTCGGCTTCGTGTGTCGATGCTCGCCTTAATATATCGTGCGTAATTTCGAGCCAATCCTCTAACCCGCTGGCCATATTCACAACGGGCCAATTACTTCCCCAAACTAAACGATCAGCCCCAAAGGCATCAATCACGTGATCAATATAGGGGCCGATTGTTTCTTTTGATGCCGTTCCGACTGCACAATATGCCAAAACACCGGAGATCTTGCAGACTACGTTGGAGCATTTTGCAAGTTCAGTGATGTCCTGCTTCCAAGGAT
>CAZIDQ010000116.1:4361-8454 GCA_964538015.1 uncultured Marinosulfonomonas sp. | reverse complement strand
CCCCCAGATTTCCGCATCGAACACCGGCACCGTCAGCGGCGGGATGCCACGGGGCAATTTGCCAACAATCGACACGCCGTGCTGGTCCAGTTGCAACGCCCAAACCGCGAATGTAGTGGCGGCCACCACCACCAGCGGGCCGGTTTTGGACAGGATGGTCACCAACCGTGCGGGCAGGCCGGTGCGGTTCAGAAGGGGTTTCAACCCCTTGCGCGCCCAGATCAGGAACCCGACAGAAGTTGCTGATATTGCAACCGTAATCGTGTTTGTCTGGGCGATATTACGAATCAATGCACCGCCAAGTGTGATCAGATCGCTGCCGCCGGCCTTGATCCCGAACAGGTGCTTGATCTGGCTGGTGGCAATCAGGATGATCGCACCAGCCATAAACCCGGCAATCACCGGATGGCTAAGGAAATTCGCAAGGAATCCCAGCCGCAGCACCCCCATCAGCAGCAGGATCAGACCCGACATGAACGCCAGCACAATCGCGGCGGCGGCGTATTCTGCCGTGCCCGACAGCGCCATTTGCCCCACCGCCGTGGCCGTCATCAGCGAAATAATCGCCACCGGCCCCACCGCCAGAACACGGCTGGTGCCGAACACCGCATAGGCGATCAGCGGCAGGATGGACGCATATAGCCCCATTTCCGGCGGCAATCCCGCCAGCAAGGCATAGGCCAAGGATTGCGGGATCAGCATGATGGTGACGATCACCGCCGCCACCCCGTCGCCTGTCAGATCATCGCGGGAATATTGGCTGCCCCAGTCCAAAATGGGCAGGTAGCGGCGCAAGGGGGTGGGGATCGACAGGCGTTTCACGGGGTCAATCGACGTGGATCAGGCGGGACATATCGTATCCGGCAGCAGAGGCAGAGGCCAGAATATCGGCATCTTCCATTTCGCCCAGCATCATCAGCGACCAGATCACCGTGCAGCGAGTGCCGGTGCGGCAATAGGCGAACACGGGCTTTGGCGCATTTTCAAGCGCCTTGCGGGTCTGGATCGCGTGCGGCATTGCCGCTTTGCCCGAAATCGCCGGAATATCAAAAAACTTGAACCCCATGTCGCGGGCTGCGGTTTCGATAGCGGCAACATCGGGCTGCCCCGTTTCCTCGCCATCTGGCCGGTTGCAAATCAGGGTGCGATAACCGGCCTCCCAAATGGTAGATAAATCCTCGACCGTGATCTGCGGGCTGACCGCGAAATCATCCGAAAGACGCCGTATTTCCATGTTTGTTCTATCCCTTGTTGGTTGCCAGCCCGATGTTTCCCCGAGCTTGTTTGCATCTTCATAGTTTATTTATCGGAACCTTTAAATAGACGTTCCCGTCGGGATCGGGCGCAGGCATGTTTCCGGCCCGCATATTGACCTGAATCGAGGGGATGATCAGCCGTGGCATGGCCAGCGTGGCATCGCGTGCCTCGCGCATTTTCACAAACTCCTCGCGGGTTGTGCCACCGCCGAAATGGATGTTTTCGGCCTTTTGCCCCGCCACCGTGGTTTCATACTGCACCTCGCGGCCACCGGGGCCGTAATCGTGGCACATCATCAGGCGGGTATCATCCGGCAAGGACAGGATTTTCTGCACGGAATCATACAGTTGCCCCGCGTCCCCGCCCGGAAAATCGGCCCGCGCCGAACCGGCATCGGGCATGAAAAGCGTGTCGCCAACAAAGGCGGTATTGCCAATCACATGGGTCATGCAAGCGGGCGTGTGGCCCGGCGTGTGCATCACGAATGCGGGCATGGTGCCGATGGTATAGGTGTCGCCCTCGCGAAACAGGATGTCGAATTGGCTGCCGTCGCGCTGAAACTCGGTACCCTCGTTGAACACTTTGCCAAACACGTCCTGCACCACGGTGATATTATCCCCGATCGAGATTTTCCCGCCCAGTTTTTCCTGAATATAGGGCGCGGCCGACAGGTGATCCGCGTGAACGTGGGTTTCGATCTGCAGCTCCAGTTTCAATCCGTTGTCCTGAATGAAGCTGATGATCTTGTCCGCATGCGCGTATCCGGTCCGCCCGGCGGCATAGTCCATATCCAGCACGGAATCGACCACAGCGCAGGCATCCGAATTGGGGTCCTTCACCACATAGGAAAAGGTGTTGCTATCCTCGTCGAAAAACGGCGTGACCTCTGGAGTAATATCCATATTCACGGGGTAATCCATATCGCTGGCGAAATCTTTCATTTCAGGCTCCTTTGCGGGCGGCTATCATATTCCAGTTACTGAATATAATCAAGCTTACCGCCGGATCAACACCTGCAGGTCTGCGACATTTGTGCCTGTGGCGCCGGTCATCAGCAGATCACCGGCCGCCTGTAGCGCGTGATAGCTGTCATTATTAGCCAGCATATCCTTGGGTGAAACGCCCGCTTCACGCATCCGCTTGAGGGTGCCGCCATCGACAATCCCGCCCGCCGCATCACATGGCCCGTCGCGCCCGTCGGTGCCGCCGGACAGGAACACCCAATCATCGCCCCAGCCCTGCTGTTCGGCCAGCATCGCCACCCGCAGCGCCAGTTCCTGATTGCGTCCGCCAAGGCCTGTGCCGGTCAGCTTAACGGTCGTTTCGCCGCCAAACAGGGTTATGCCTGTGCCGGATTTCATAACTATTTCCGCTGCTTGGGCGACATCTCCGGTCAACGGGTCGGTGTGGACTGTGGCCGCCCCAGCCACCTGTTTCATCGCCGCAACGCTGATCGGGTTTGATCCGACCAGTTGGTTTTCTGCCTGTGGTAAAGGGGGCAGGTCCGGCGCTGGCGTTGAGAAATGTGCCCGCACCGAAGCGGGCAAACCCTCCCACACCGCATAGGATTTCAGCAGATCCACCGCCTGTTCCCGCGTGCCCACCGGTGCCACCGTCGGCCCGCTGGCAATCAGGCGCAGATCGTCGCCCACCACATCCGACAGGATCAGTGCCCGCACCTTTGCCGGCGCGGCAATTCGCAACAATCCGCCGCCTTTCAGGTCGGAAATTTGCTGCCGGATCAGGTTCATTTCACCGATTTCAGCCCCGCAGGACAGCAGCAGACGGTTCACCTCGGCTTTGTCCTGCAAACTGATCCCGTCGGACGGCGCGGGCATCAGAGCCGAGCCACCGCCACTGATCAGCGCCAGCACCTGATCACCCTGCCCCAGCGCTTGCAGTTTTGTGATCACATGACGTGCGGCCTTGGCCCCACCATCATCGGGAACGGGGTGCCCAGCGGCGGATACTTCTGCATAATCAACGCCTTGAGCATTCTCATAGTTTGTGATCACAATTACTTCTGCGCCCGACACATGCGCCACCGCCGCCTGTGCCATCCGCATCGCGGCCTTGCCCACAGCCAGGACAAGCAGCTTGCCAGCACACTGCACAGGGTCTACTTGCAACGCCCAATCCACCGCCTGATAGGGGTCCGCCGCTGCCACACCAGCCTTGAAAATCTCTAACGCCCTGTCCCGCATCACCCCGCCCATTGCTGATACACTGCCCCGACTTCGGCACGGATGATTCCGGCGATCTGTTCGCAATCCGACAGGCTGAAGGTCAGCGGCAGGCGCATGTCCAGTATCCCTTTCAAAACGCGATCGGACTCCGGCAGGCTCTGCTTTGGGGCATAGCGCCAACTGTCATAGCGCGAGGTAAAGCCGCTGGGTTCGGCCCCGCCAAACCATTTTAATTCCACGCCCCGCGCCGCACAACGCTGCAACACCGCGTCGATCTGGTCATCCGTCCAGTCCAGCAATAGAAACTGGATCGAGGAGCCTACATAATCCTCTTCCTCGGGCCGCTCGATCACAGTCAGCCCCGGGGTGCCTTGCAGACCCTTTTCAACCACACGGTAGCGGTCATTCCACGCCGCCACCTGCCCGTCCAGCGCCCGCAATTGTGGCCGCAGGATCGCCGCGCGCAGGTTGTCCATCCGCCCCGAGATATTGGGCACCTCGTAACGCAGATTTTCAAAGGCGTCCGCAGGTGGCCCTGCAAGGTGGCGTTCAAACAACATATAGCTGCCCGACAACATCACCGCGCGGGCCATCAGGGTGGCGTCATCCGACACCAGCAAACCGCCCTCGCCCGAGTTCATATGCTTGTA
>CAZIDQ010000116.1:0-4261 GCA_964538015.1 uncultured Marinosulfonomonas sp. | reverse complement strand
AACACCGGCACCGCTCCAAGGCTGGCAATCGCGCCGGGAACCGGGGCCAATGTAAACGCATTGGTCAGCACCTTGTCGCCAGCCACCACGCCCACAGCCCGCAGCGCTGTGGATATCGCATAGCCGCCCGAGGCCACCGCCAGCGCGTATTTCGACCCCATATAGGTGACAAATTCCTGCTCCAGCAGCGCGGTTTCGCCCGCCTCGCCCTCGGCCACGTTATAACGGTGCAAACGCCCGTGGCGCAGCACATTCAGCGCGGCCTCAATCCCCTCGTCCGGGATCGGTTCCTGCTGGGTAAAATTGCCGGTGAATTTGTCGCTCATGTCTGCCTCCGTCGATGCAGTTTGTCAGCCGATCAACCCTTCCACAAGGTCAAAAAGGTCATCGTAGTGATCCAGCAATGCCTCGGGCTGCAAGGCCGCTACATCATGCCCCGTTGGCCCGAACGTCACCAACACCGAAGGCACCCCCGCCGCCCGCGCAGTTTCGCGATCTGTCACCGTATCGCCAATCAACACCGAGCGCGCCACATTGCCCCCCGCCCGCGCCACCGTTTCCACATAAGGCGCAGGATCGGGCTTGCGTACCGGCAGGGTATCGGCCCCGATCAGCGCACCAAACATATCGCGCATCCCCAGCCGCTGCATCAAATCCTCGGCCAGTCCCTCGGGTTTATTGGTGCAAATCCCGACGCGGTAATCCGCATCCAGCAGGCGCTGCACCGCATCTACCGCCCCGTCATAGACCTTCGTGTGCGTATCAATACTTGCACCGTAATGGTCGATAAATGGCTGAAACTGCTCATCAATCCGCGCCTCGATATCATCTACACCCAGCCGCTCGAACCCCAGTCGCAGCATCGCCCGCCCACCGGCAAAGGCCGTGGCCTGATCCGCCTGCATATCCAGCATTACCCCGTGCCCCAGTGCGGCAAAACACGCATTTGCCGCCGTAATCAGATCACCGCTGGTGTCTGCCAATGTTCCGTCCAGATCAAAGATAACCGTTTTCATATCCCACCCCCGGCGCCCCTCTTGGCGAAGGCCTGCCTGCTGTTGTAATAATGCGTAAACACAAGTGACTTGCCCCCACGCCTATAAGCGATAATACGGACGACAACAAAACGAAAAGAGCAGAGCAACATGGCAACAGCATTAATCGTTCTGGCCGCGGGTCAGGGAACACGGATGAATTCGGACTTGCCCAAGGTGCTGCACCCGCTGGGCGGCGTGCCGCTGGTGGTGCATGCGATGGCTTCGGGCCGTGCCGTTTCGCCGGAAAGAACCGTGGTGATCGCGGGGCACAAGGCCGAACTGGTAGAGCCTGCCGTGCTTACCTATGACCCTGATGCCACCATCGTGCGCCAGACCGAGCAACTGGGAACCGGTCACGCCGTATTGCAGGCCGCTGGGGCGCTGGACGGGTTTGACGGGGATGCCATTGTGGTATTCGGTGACACCCCCTTTGTTTCCCCCGATACAATTGCCAAAATGGCCAAGGCCCGCACAGATGGCAGCGACATTGTGATGCTGGGGTTTCAGGCTGCCGACCCGGGCCGTTATGGCCGCATGGTGGTCCGCGACGGGCAATTCGAGCGGATTGTCGAGGCCAAGGACGCCACCCCAGAAGAACTGGCCATTACCCTGTGCAATGGCGGGCTGGTGGCTGCCGATGCCGCCACGCTGTTTGACCTGCTGAAAACCATCGGCAATGACAACGCCAGCGGTGAATATTACCTGACCGACATCGTTGCCGCCGGACGTGATCGCGGGCTAAGCGCCAGCGTTGTCACCTGTGACGAGGCTGAAACCCTTGGCATCAACACCCGCGTTGAGCTGGCCCGCGCCGAGGCACTGTTTCAGACCCAAAAACGCGCCGAGGCGCTGGAAAACGGCGTCACCCTGGCCGCCCCCGACACAGTGTTCTTTGCCTTTGACACGGTGATCGGCCGCGATGCGGTGATTGAACCCAACGTGGTATTCGGCCCCGATGTGACGGTGGAAACCGGCGCCACCATCCGCGCCTTTTCGCACCTTGAGGGCTGCCATGTATCGCGCGATGCCATTGTCGGCCCCTATGCCCGTCTGCGCCCCGGTGCCGAACTGGCCGAAGGGGCCAAAGTGGGCAATTTCGTCGAGGTCAAGAACGCCGTGATCCATGAGGGGGCTAAGGTCAACCATCTGTCCTATATCGGTGACGCCAGCATCGGCGCACGCACCAACATCGGCGCGGGCACCATCACCTGCAACTATGACGGCTTTATGAAGCACCGCACCGAAATCGGTGAAGGCGCGTTCATCGGATCAAACACCATGCTGGTTGCGCCGGTAACGGTCGGGAACGAAGCGATGACGGCCACGGGTTCGGTGATCAACCGCGATGTACCGGATGGCACATTGGCATTGGCCCGCGCCAAGCAAGAAAATAAAACCGGCATGGCCCGCAAGCTGTTTGCCAAATTAAAAGCCGCCAAGGCAAAACGCGACAAAGGGGCGTAAGGTATGTGTGGAATTGTTGGTGTTCTGGGTAATCACGAGGCCGCCCCGCTATTGGTCGAGGCCCTGAAACGGCTGGAATATCGCGGCTATGACAGCGCCGGTATTGCCACCATTGATGATAACAAACTGGACCGCCGCCGCGCGGTTGGCAAGCTGGTCAACCTGTCCGATCTGCTGGTGCATAACCCGCTGGCTGGCAAGGCCGGTATTGGCCACACCCGTTGGGCCACCCACGGCGCGCCGACAACTGGAAATGCCCACCCGCATCAGGCCGGACCGGTGGCCGTGGTGCACAACGGCATCATCGAAAACTTCCGCGAGTTGCGCGCGGAAATGGCGGACGAAGGGATCAAATTTCAAACCGAAACCGATACCGAAACCGTCGCCCTTCTGACCCATCACTACATCCAGCAAGGCGACAGCCCGCGCGAAGCGGTGCAAAAAACCCTGTCGCGTCTGGACGGGGCGTTCGCGCTGTGTTTCCTGTTTGACGGCGAAGACGATCTGCTGATCGCCGCCCGCAAAGGCTCGCCCTTGGCCATCGGGCACGGGGATGGTGAAATGTATGTTGGCTCGGACGCGATTGCGCTGGCGCCGATGACCAACCGCATCACCTATCTGGAAGAAGGCGACTGGGCCGTCATCACCCGCAACAGCGTGGAAATCCGTGATGTCGACGGCCAGCAGGTTTACCGCCCGATCAAGACCGTGAACATCGACAGCACGCGAATTGAAAAAGGCGGCCACAAGCATTTCATGGCCAAGGAAATCGCCGAACAGCCCACCGTTCTGGGCGAAGCGATTGAACATTACATCACCGCCGATGGCAACGCCATCACCCTGCCCGATGCAGGCATTGATTTCACCCAGTTCGACCGCATCACCATGGTCGCCTGCGGCACCGCCTATCTGGCCTGTCTGACCGCGAAATACTGGTTCGAACAGGTTGCCCGCCTGCCCGTCGAAGTGGACGTTGCCAGCGAATTTCGCTACCGCGAACCGCCCATTCCGGCCCGCACTTTGGCGTTGTTTGTCAGCCAATCGGGCGAAACCGCCGACACGCTGGCCGCACTTCGCTACTGTCAGGGCAAGGCCGATATGATCGTTTCTGTGGTCAACGTGCCGGAATCCTCGATCGCGCGGGAAAGCGATCTGGCGCTGCCAATTTTGGCTGGCACCGAAATCGGCGTGGCCTCGACCAAGGCCTTCACCTGCCAATTGGCCGTGATGGCCACACTGGCGCTAAAGGCCGCGTCGGACAAGGGCGTGCTGAACGATAAAACCCTTGCCGCCCACCTTGCCACCCTGCGCACCCTGCCCGGTTTGCTCAGCCTTGCGATCAACACCGGCCCCGAGGTCAAAGCCATCTCCCGCAAGCTGGCCGAGGCACAGGATGTGCTGTTTCTGGGCCGTGGCGCAATGTTCCCGCTGGCGCTGGAAGGTGCATTAAAATTGAAAGAAATCAGTTATATACACGCAGAAGGCTATGCCTCTGGCGAATTAAAACACGGCCCCATCGCATTAATTGATAAATCCATGCCCGTGGTGGTGATGGCCCCGCGCGATGCGCTGTTCGACAAAACCGTTTCCAACATGCAAGAGGTGATGGCGCGCGGCGGCAAGGTGCTGCTGATCTCGGACTCCGCAGGGATCAAGGAAGCGGGCGAAGGCGCGTGGGAAACCCTTGCCATGCCGCAGGTGGACCCGCTGTTCGCGCCGATCCTGTACGCGGTTCCGGCCCAGATGCTGGCCTATCACAC
>CAZIDQ010000115.1:5676-8461 GCA_964538015.1 uncultured Marinosulfonomonas sp. | reverse complement strand
GTGGTCGTCGTGCCAGGTGGCGGCACCTACGCGATGGAGTCGGTAGCTCGGCAGTTGGCGACTGGCAAAAAGGCACTGGTGGTGCGCAACGGGTTCTTTTCCTTTCGTTGGTCGCAGATTTTCGAAATGGGCCAGATACCGGCCAGCGAAACCGTCATGATGGCACGACGGGTCGGCAATGCTTCTGACGCCCCCTTTGCCCCCGCCCCGATTGACGAGGTCGTGGCGAAGATCGCTGAAGAACGCCCCGACGTGGTGTTCGCGCCGCATGTGGAAACTGCCTCGGGCATCATCCTGCCGAATGATTATTTAAAGGCGGTCAGCGCCGCGGTGCATGAATACGGCGGGTTGTTCGTGCTGGACTGCATCGCCTCGGGCTGTGCCTGGGTGGATATGAAGGCAACCGGCGTCGATGTGCTGATCTCTGCCCCACAAAAGGGCTGGTCGGCGCAACCTTCGGCCGGTCTGGTGATGTTGAATGACACAGCGCACGCGCGGGTCAAGGAAACCCAGTCCACCAGCTTTGCGATTGATCTGGGAAAATGGCTGACCATCATGGAGGCCTATACAGGTGGCGGCCATGCCTATCACGCCACCATGCCCACAGACGCGCTAAAGGCGTTCCGCGACACCATGCTGGAAACCCGCGACTACGGCTTTGACAAGTTGCGCGATGCGCAATGGGAACAGGGCAACCGTGTGCGGGCGTTGCTGGCGGATCGCGGCATCAAATCGGTTGCCGCCGAAGGGTTTGGCGCACCGGGGGTGGTTGTCAGCTATACCGATGACCCTGATGTGCAGACCGGCAAGAAATTCGCAGCCCTTGGCATGCAGATTGCCGCCGGTGTGCCGCTGATGTGTGACGAGGGGCCGGATTACAAATCCTTCCGGCTGGGCCTGTTCGGGCTGGACAAATTATATGATGTCGATGCCAGCGTGGCGCGGCTGACGGCGGCACTGGATCAGGTTCTGTAAACAAAAATCTTGCCGGAGGATGTTAAGCTTTCATGCCTCCGGCAGAGGTATTTGGAAAAAGAAGAAGGGCAAAGCGCGCCTTCGCATTTTTAGCCCAGAGTCAGCAGCACCATGATTACAAAAATCACCGGAACGGCGGCTAGAGCGGGAAAAATGAAACCGGCAAGGCCAAAAATCGCGCTGGAAGTGATCCATCCGCCAAGGATTGCGACGATCGCCGCATAGGTGATGTTGGTTGCCCGTTTTTCGGCCACGTCATCATTGGTTACAGTTTCAAAACTATCGTCCGCTGCCGCGGGGTGTTGGCTCATGTCCATTGGTATTCTCCTGTTGCGCTCTGGCTGCGGTATATGACGCAGGAAAAGTAAAGATACGATGTGTATTTTCGCGCAGTGCCAAATTGACGCAACTATTTACGCAGGGTTTGAAGAAAACCTGCCAGATCGGCTGTGTGGTAGTGGATATGCGGGGCCGGTTTTACGGGTTCCGGCGCGACATGGACGCATTGCATCCCCATATCATGCGGCACGGCCAGATTGCGGGTGTCATCCTCGAACATCGCGCCGGTTTTCGGGTCCACCCCGTCTGTTGCAAACACCGCTTCAAACGCCGCACGGTCTGGTTTTGGATGAAACCCCGCATTTTCCACCCCGTAAACCGCATCAAACACCCCCGCCAACCCGCGCGCCTCAAGCACCCGTTCACCGTAAGGGGCCGAGCCATTGGTATAGACAATCTTGCGCCCCGGCAGGGCACGGATAGCGGCAGCAAGTGCATCGTCGCGTTCCAGATGCTCAAGCGAGATTTCATGCACATGGGTCAGATAGGGCGCCGGATCGACATCATGTTCGCGCATCAGACCGGCCAACGTGGTGCCGTAGGTGTGCCAGTAATGGCGGCGCAAATGGTCCGCCTTGGTGCGGTCCACATTCAGGGACTGCATCACATATTCGGTCATCTTCACCTCGATCTGGTCAAACAGACGGGCGCTGGGATGATACAGCGTGTTGTCCAGATCAAAGACCCAGTGGCGAACATGTGAGAAACGTTTGGCAACCATGTGCCCATCCATAGGGCGCGGCGGGCGATGTTTCAACGCATTTGCTTGATTGCAGGGGGGTTGCGGGATTAGGGTGCGGGCAATCAGTTTCGGAGACAAGCAATGAGCGAAATACGGCCCCAGAACAAAGACGCCTACGGGCTGATCCTGGAAGCGATTGATGTGGGGGTCTATAAACCCGGAAGCCGTCTGGTGGAAAGCGAGCTGGCCGAGCGGTTCGGCGTATCGCGCACCCCGATCCGCGAGGCGTTGCAACGGCTGGAAACCCAAGCGCTGCTGATCCGCGACGGACGCAGCCTGATTGTGGCGTCACTGGACCATAACCAACTGGCCGAACTCTATGCGGTGCGCTCAGAACTTGAGGGGCTGGCGGCGCGTCTGGCGGCCCAACATGCGGCGCCGGAAGAGGTGCGCGTTTTGCGCAAAATGGTCGAGGATGATCGCAAACTGGTGGACGACCCCGAAGCATTGTCACGGGCGAACCGGCGGTTTCACAAGCAGATCCATCTGGCCTCGCACAACCGCTATCTGGTGCTGCAACTGGACCTTGTGCATCGCACAATGGCATTGCTGGCCACCACATCGCTGGCAGTCGAGGGGCGCAGCGAGGGGTCGCTGGCCGAACATGACGCAATTGTCACGGCAATTGAAAACGGCGAAGGTGATGCGGCCTATGCAGCGCTGAAAACCCATATTTCCAAGGCGTTTGAAACCCGTCTGGAACTGGACGCGGGCAAGCCGGAATTCTCA
>CAZIDQ010000115.1:0-5576 GCA_964538015.1 uncultured Marinosulfonomonas sp. | reverse complement strand
ACGGCCAGCATCGGGTGACCCAGCCCCAGCGGGATCAGCCAGAACGACCACAGCAGCGGGGCCAGCAACGCCTGAAACCATGTGCCAAGGAACAGGACCTGCACGCCCAGAAATTTACGTGCGCCCAGATCGCGGTATAATTTCAACGGGTTGCGCATATGCACCGCCCATGTCATCGCGAACCCCTTTAACCAGCGCGACCGCTGTTTGATCCACGGGAGAGCGCGGCAGTTAGCCTCTTCTTCAGTCACCGTATGGACAATTTCGGTGCGGTAGCCATGGCGCGCCAGACGGATGCCCAGATCGGCGTCTTCGGTCACGTTGTGGGCATCCCAGCCGCCCAATTTTTCCAGCGCATCGCGGCGGAAAAACAGCGTGGTGCCGCCCAGCGGAACGGCAAAGCCCAGCCGCTCCAACCCCGGCAGGAACATGCGAAACCATGTGTTGTATTCCACCGTAAAACAGCGCGACAGCCAGTTGGTGCGCGGGTTGTAGAAATCCAGCAGCCCCTGCAAACAGGCCACCTGCGACCCGCGTTCATGGAACCGGCGCACGATCTGGTGAATCTGGTCGGGGTGCGGGGCATCTTCGGCGTCATAAACCCCGATGATCGAGCCACGGCAGAAATCCAGCGCGAAATTCATCGCCCGCGGTTTGGTGCGCACAGTGCCGGCGGGCACTTCGGTCACGCGCACCCAATGCGGCAGATGGGTGCGGCGCAGGGTTTCGCGGGTGGTGTCATCGTCGGCCTCGACCACCAGACAGATATCCAGCAGTTCTTTGGGGTAGTTCAGGCGTTTTAAGCGGGTGATCAGGCGGCTGGCGACCTCGCGTTCCTTAAACAATGGAACCATGATCGACACGGTGGGTAAGCGGAAACTTTCGGTGCGTGGTGGGGGCGGCGGGGTTTTGCTGTGGTGGCGGCGGATATAGGGGCGGATCTGGCTGATGGCTGTGGCCAGCTTCAGCCCCATATTGAACAGCAAGGTCAGGATCGCCACGCCACAAAGGGCCGTGAAACTGGCGGTGGGTGCCAGTAATACGCAAGCCAGCAAAACAAGGACAAAAGCAGCCGTATAGCGAGTCATTTTGCCCGCGTCCCATGTGCGACAGCTTTCGGATTCGGATACCCGCGTTTCGGCCTTTTCTACCAACTGGTCGCGGTGCAGGTCACTCAGCGCCTTGTCGATATCCTGCTCGGGCGCAATCGCCATCAGCACTTTGCCCAGCTCTGGCGGAAATGCCTTGCGCAAATGCTCAAACTGGTCAGGGCGGGCGGTAACGATCACAGTAGCGCCGCCAACATCCTGCCATGGAACGATTTTTTCCTTCAGGCATAATGCGGGATCAATCACATCCTTCAGGCGCGGATTTGGCGGGGTTTGATGCAAATCCGCCAATCTAGCCCCGAATTGCTGTGCCAGCGCGCCATACAGATCTGCCTCGGAAATCATTCCGTGACTGACCAGAATTCGGCCCAGCAGCGCATCTTCGCGGTTGCGCAGCGCCACGGCTTTTAACAGATCATCCTGCTGCAAAGCACCAGACTGCATCAGCAATGAACCAATCGGCACCCGTTGCGCCTGCGCCGCCGGTTGGTCCTGCGGGCGGGGCTGCTGGCGCGGAAAGGCCAGAACGTTGGATGGGTGGATGGATTGCATAAATTCAGGTCACACAAAGTTAATTTGTGTCACCATCCGGCAATCTTAGTTAACAGGTGGTTAACTTAACTGTTTTTTCAGGAGTTTGTCGCCATTGCGTCAACAAACCGCTCGAATAAATAGTAACTGTCCATCGGACCGGGACTGGCTTCGGGGTGGTATTGCACCGAAAACACCGGACGGTCCACCATGCGGATGCCGCAGTTGGACCCGTCAAACAGGGAAACATGGGTTTCAATAACACCGTCGGGCAGGGTTTGCGCATCCACCGTAAAGCCGTGGTTCATCGATGTAATCTCGACCTTGCCGGTGTCATTGTCCTTGACCGGATGGTTCGCACCATGGTGGCCATGGTTCATTTTGATCGTATTGGCCCCCAGCGCCAGCGCCAGCATCTGATGCCCCAGACAGATCCCGAAAACCGGAATGTCGGCGGCCAGAATACCCTTGATCATCGGCACGGCATATTCGCCGGTCGCTGCCGGATCACCGGGACCGTTTGACAGAAACACACCTTCGGGATTATGGGCCAGAACCTCTTCGGCAGTGGCGGTGGCGGGCAGAACAACCACATCGCAACCGGCCGACGCCAGCGAGCGCAGAATGTTACGTTTCGCGCCAAAATCCACGGCCACAACCTTGTGCCCCTTGCCGGTCCGTTTCGGATAACCATCCGGCCACGCCCAGCGCATTTCGTCCCATGTATAGGACTGCGCACAGGTCACGGTTTTGGCCAGATCCAACCCCTCAAGCCCGTTGAACGCCCGTGCCTTGGCCACCAGTGCTTCGATGTCAAAGTTACCTTCGGGATCATGCGAGATCGCCACATGCGGCGCGCCCTGCTGCCGGATCGCGCGGGTCAGGCGGCGGGTGTCCAGCCCCCCGATACCGATGCGCCCGCGTTTTTCCATCCAATCGCGCAAATCCCCCGTCGCACGCCAGTTCGATGGCTCGGTCGGGTCCCATTTCACCACGATGCCTTCGGCCACCGGATCGGCGGTTTCATCATCTTCCGGCGTCACACCGGTGTTGCCGATATGCGGGAAGGTAAAGGTCACGATCTGGCCGGCATAGGACGGGTCCGTCATGATTTCCTGATAGCCGGTCATCGCGGTGTTGAAACACAGCTCGGCCTCGCAATCGCCGGTGGCGCCGAACCCCGTGCCGTAAAACAACGTGCCATCGGCCAGCGCAAGGCAGGCGGTGGGTTTGGGGGTGTCAATTTTACTGGCTGCGGCAGGCATGGGGCGACTCCTTTGCACAAATCTAGCGGAACCTATGGCGGGGCGCAATTGCGGTCAAGCGGAAAGGAAATTTGACTTATTGTTCAAAAACAAAGCATTAGAGGCGACATGCGCGGTTGTCATGACCGAACTGTCGGGGTAGTCTGGTATCTTAACTTTTTCGGAACCTAGGGGATGAGGACACCGAATGAAACTACGACAAAGAATAACGGACGCTTTGAAAGAGGCGATGCGTGCCAAAGACGCAGAGCGTCTATCGACCCTTCGCCTGATCAATGCGGCGATCAAGGATCGGGACATTGCCCTGCGTGGTGATGGCAACGACGATGGCGCAACCAATGACGAAGTGCTTGCAATCCTTGGAAAAATGGTCAAACAGCGCCACGAAAGCGCCAAGGCCTATGAAGAAGGCGCGCGGCTGGAGCTGGCCGAAAAGGAATTGTCCGAGATCAAGATCATCGAGGATTTTCTGCCCAAACAGCTAAGCGAAGACGAGGCAGCCGAGGCGGTAAAAGCCGCGATTGCCAAGGTGGGCGCAGAATCAATCCGCGACATGGGCAAGGTGATGGGCGAATTGAAATCCGCCTATATGGGGCAGATGGATTTTGGCAAGGTAGGGCCGATGGTCAAGGATTTGCTGGGATAGCGGCAAAAATGGCTGTATGATTTGCATATGATTTTTATCAGCAAACCGTATGGCGATTTTGCACAACCGCCCATCCTTCTGGAACACTGGAAATTTGACGCGGCCGTGGGGGATATTACCACGGTGCTGCCTGATGGCTGTCGTGATCTGATCATCTGGCGCGGCAAGGGTGTACGCCCGCAATGCTTTGTGACCGATCTGGCCACGGGGTGCGATCAGGTGCCTGTCAGCGCGGGCGATCATTTCAACGGATTTCGCCTGCACCCCGGTGTACGGATTGACGTGGACGGGTTGCTGGCCAGTCTGGATGAAAGGCTGGACGATGTATCCATCAGCGCCCGCCTGCATGATTACGCAAGCCCGCGGCCGCAAGTTTCCGAGGCGCTGGCCTGTCTGGCCTCGGGTGTAACCTCGGTTAGCGATGCGGCGACCATATTAGGTGTGCGCCTGCGCAGCCTACAACGGCTGCTGAAACGCGAAACGGGGCAAGCGCCAGTATTCTGGCTGCGGCTGGCCCGTGCACGGCAAGCGGTTTCACGACTGGGCCACACGGCGGTATTGGCCGATCTGGCCTGTGACGCGGGCTATGCCGATCAGGCGCATATGACGCGCGAGTTTCGCCGCTGGTTCGGCACCACCCCCCACCGGATACGCGCCGATACGGGGTGGTTGGCGCAGAATTTCGTGGCCGGCTACGGCGCCTGAACCGCAGTGCAAATTTCAACCAGTATCCCTTCGGGCAGGCGCACATAGGCGGTGGTCTGGCCCCACGGCATTTCCTGAACCTCCTGCACCTGCTCGGCCCCCGCTTGCACGGCCTTGGCCAAGGCCCCCGCGACATCCTCGGTTTCAAAGGCGATTTCGAACGACGGGTTGGTGACGGGTTTTGTCGCCGGTGATTTGCCCAGTTGCTGCATCAGTTCAATTGACGATACGGCTAATTTGGTCTGCCCCGTATCCAATTCGCCATAATCGCCGCTTTCATGCAGAAAGGCGGTTTTCAGGCCAAAGGCGGCGTTGAAAAAATCAAGCGTCGCTTTGACGTCTTGAACATACAGAATGGTGTAGCGGAAAATCATGATACTGGCTCCGGTTTGTGTGTGCCTAACCTTACCCGCCCTGCCCGCGTAAATCTTGAAGATTTGCGACAGTGGGTCAGGTCAGGGTTTTGCCCAGCCGCACCACTTCATCCACCAGCAGATCCAGATCGGAATTGCGGGTGCGGTGGTTGGTGATATTCACACGGATCGCCGTTTGCCCGTCCAGCGTGGTGACCGAGGGCGCGGCGATGCCGCTTTCCTGCAACTGCATCACGATTTCACCGTTCACAGCATCGCTGTCGCCATAGCGAAAACACACGATACTGCTGGCGACCGGTGCCAACAGGGTTAACGCGGGATGGTCCTGCACCAGCCGCGCCAGATAGCGCGCCTGTGCGCAGTTTTTGGAAATCATCGCGCCCAACCTGTCGGTGCCATGCTCCACCAGTTGCGCCCAGATTTTCAGCGCCCGAAATCCCCGCGACAGTTCAGGCCCGTATTCCACCGGCCACGGGTTGCCCGTTGCAAGGCCGCGTTTGGCGGCTTGCAGGTAATCGGGGCGGCTGGAAAACGCAGCCAGATGCGCCGCCCCATCCCGCACCAGCACAAACCCCGCGTCATAATTCACATGCAGCCATTTGTGGAAATCAAACGCCAGCGAATCCGCCCGCTTGATGCCCTTAAGGCGGGGCCGCAAGGTTTCGGACAACACCCCCGCCGCACCAAAGGCCCCGTCAATGTGCAGCCACATATCCTGCTTGGCGGCCAGATCGGCCAGCGCCTCCAGATCGTCAAACGCCCCCACATTGACACTGCCCGCCGTGCCAACCACCAAGAACGGCTGCAACCCGTCCGCACGATCCTGTGCAATCATTTCGGCCAGCGCAGACAGGTCCATTTCATAGGCCGCATTAACCGGAACCGAACGCAAGGCCCCTGCCCCAAGACCCAGCAAATCAAACGCCCGCACCACGCAATTATGCGC
>CAZIDQ010000114.1:0-8469 GCA_964538015.1 uncultured Marinosulfonomonas sp. | reverse complement strand
CGAAACAGCGTATCCGACATCAGTTCCACCGCGCCTTCGCGCACATGGTACAGATCATTATTGGTGCGGATGCGGATCAGGGCTTCGGTAAATTCGGCAGCATGGCCCGAGGCAATCTGCGCGCCAATGGATTCAATCGCGCGGGGGATCGAGACCTTGTATTTTCGATCATCCGCGTCAGAAAGGACTTCGGCCAGCGGCGCTGTGGTGGCGACAGAATAAAAACTGGGGGCTTCGTCAATCAGCACCGAGGCACTGTTCACCCAGATGATACCGGCGCGTTTGTCCTTGCGGCGCACGGTGACGGGTTCCAGCGGGCCGGATACCGAAATAACCACTTGCAACGGGCTGTCTTCGGGGGCCGGGGCATCGCGGCTGACAGCCCCGAAAATCAGGATGTCCGAACCATTAAACGTGGCCGAAATGCCGACGCGGTTTTGCGACAGGTCGGCAACAATTTCTTCGCCAGCATTAAGCGGCAAAGCGATCAGCAGGAACAGGGCAATAAAACGCAGCATCTAGTGGCCTCCACCGGCACCAAGGGAATATAGTTCGCTTGGCTGCAGCAGCAGATCAAACGCCAGTTTGCCACAAACCGCCAGCACCATCAGGGCCAGCAGGATGCGCAATTGTTCGGCTTTCATCTTGACCCCGATGCGGGTTCCGATCTGTGCGCCAATAACACCACCGACCAGCAGCAGCACCGCCAGCACGATGTCCACGGTATAATTGGTTGTCGCATGCATCAATGTAGTAAAGGCCGTCACAAAGATGATCTGGAACAATGAGGTGCCGATCACCACTTTGGTCGGCATACCGATCAGATAGATCATTGCAGGCACCATCACAAAGCCACCGCCAACGCCCATGATTGCGGCCAGAACACCGACAAAAATGCCAACGATAAATGGCGGGATCACCGAGATATAAAGCCCCGATGTGCGGAACTTCATTTTGAATGGCAGGTTGTGGATCCAGTTATGCTTTCTGCGTTTGGCGGCGGTGCCGGTTTTCTTGGCCCGCCGGATCGCATTCAGGCTTTCGACAAACATCAACGAGCCGATGATGCCAAGGAATACCACGTAGCTAAGTTTGACCAGCAGATCGACTTGCCCAAGGCTTTTGAGGTAGTTGAATAACAAGATACCAAGGTACGCGCCGATCAGACCGCCAACCAGCAGCACGGTGCCCATTTTCAGATCCACCGTCTTTCGCTTGAAATGCGCAAGCACACCGGAAAAGGACGAGGCCACAATCTGGTTGGCTTCGGTCGCCACGGCCACGGCTGGGGGGATGCCAATAAAGAACAGCAGGGGCGTCATCAAAAAGCCGCCACCAACGCCGAACATCCCCGACAGGATACCAACAAGCCCGCCAAGACCGAGCAAAAGAAACGCGTTTACCGAGACCTCGGCAATAGGAAGATAAATCTGCATGCACTTCCTTAGGACAAAAATACCCGCCCAGACAATAGGTCTGGACGGGTTTTACGTGCAATAGATGCAAAAATTCGTATATATGCGGTTCTTTTACCGCTCTTTTACATAAGGCTCGCCGCCTGCGCGGGGTGGAATGGCCTTGCCGACAAAGCCCGCAAGAATCACCACAGTCAGGATATATGGCAGCGCCTGGGTGAACTGGACGGGGATTTCAAACAGCCCAAACACGTTGATATTGGGGAACAGGTTGCTGATTGCCTCAAGGAAACCGAACAGCAAACAGGCCATCAATGCATACCATGGACGCCATTTCGAGAAGATCAACGCGGCCAGCGCGATAAAGCCGCGACCCGCTGTCATTTCCTTGCCAAAGGCCGCCCCTTGGGATGTCGACAGATATGCTCCGCCCAATCCGCACAGCACACCGGCAATCAGAACCGCGGCATAGCGATAGCGCACCACGGACACGCCTGCGGTATCAACGGACGCAGGGTTTTCCCCGACCGCCCGCAGGCGCAGACCAAAACGGGTGCGAAATAGCAGCCACCATGTCAGCGGCACAATCAGCATCGCAACATAGACCAGCAATTTGTGACCCGAGATGACGTCAGCATAGATCGGCCCCAGTATCGGTACATCGCGCAAAGCTTCGGCAAAGGGCAGGGTGATTTCATGGAAACGCCCCGCATCACTAAGGGGCGGCGTTAGCCCGCCCTTTTTGAACCACGCGTGGCCGATCACTACCGTCAGGCCCGAGGCCAGAAAGTTAAGCGCCACACCGGAAATCAGCTGATTGCCGCGGAAGGTGATCGAGGCAACGCCATGGATCAGCGCAAACACCATCGAGGCGGCAATACCTGCGGCCACGCCATACCAGATATATCCGGTCTGGTAGGACACTGCGGCAGTGAAAAACGCCGAGATCAGCATTTTGCCCTCTAGTCCGATATCAAAGATACCTGCGCGTTCGGAAAACAACCCGGCAAGGCAGGCAAAGATCAGCACCACGGATACGCGGATGGTCATATCGGCGGTCAAAAGGGCCTGAAGGAAGAAGTTTGCAGTATCCATCGCCTAGGCTCCTTTTCGCGCACGAAGGAACAGTTTTTCAACCGGCCCCCGCACCATATAATCCAGCGCCCCGGTAAACAGGATGATCATCCCCTGAATCACCAGCACCACTTCTTTGCTGATGTTGGGCATTTCCCACAGCAATTCGAAACCGCCCTGCGTCAACATCCCGAACAGGATCGCCGCAAGGATAATGCCAACCGGATGGTTGCGGCCCATCAGGGCCACGGCGATGCCGACAAACCCGGCGCCTTCAACGAATTCCTTGATCAGGCGTTCCTGTTCGCCCATCACCACGTTGATCGACAACATCCCCGCCAAAGCGCCGGATATGATCATCGCGATCATGGTGATCTTGAAGGCCGAGATACCGGCGTATTTGGCACCTTTTTCGGATTGGCCAAAGGCACGGATTGAATAGCCAAGGCGCGTGCGCCACAGCAGGAACCACACCAGAAACGCGCAAAGCAGGGCCAGCAGGAAGCTGATGTTCAAAGGCGCGGATTTTGAGAAGTTGATGCCAAGCGGGGCCAGAAATTCATGCGCTGTGGGTAGATGTGCACCGGCGGAGAATTTTACGGTTTCGGCGTTTTGCGTATTGGGGTTTTTCAGCACCCCGTTCAGCAGGAAGCCCATAACGGCGGCGGCGATAAAGTTGAACATGATCGTGGTGATCACGATGTGACTGCCGCGTTTGGCTTGCAAATAGGCCGGCACCGCCGCCCAGAACCCGCCAAAGGCCGCAGCCCCCAGAATGGCGAACGGCAAGGCCAGTGCCCAGTGCGGCCAGTCAAAGGCCAAAATAACAACGGTTGCGCCAACACCGGCAATTGCCGCCTGCCCTTCGCCACCGATGTTGAACATCCGTGCGTGAAACGCCACAGCGACCGCAAGGCCGGTGAACATATAGTTGGTCGCATAATAGAGTGTATAGCCAATTCCCGAAGTGGAGCCCAAAGCGCCCTTGACCATCACTGAAATAGCTTGAAATGGATTTTCCCCGATGGCCAGCACCACGATGCCCGAAGCCACAAATGCAAGGAAAAGGCTGATCAGTGGGATCAGAACGATGTCAGCCCATTTTGGCATCTTGTCCATCAGTTCGCCCCCCCGTTGGTTTCCATACCGGCCATCAACATACCCAGTTCTTTTTCGTCTGTTTTGGCGGGGTCACGTTCGCCCATAATGTGCCCGTCAAACATCACAAGGATGCGGTCCGACAGGGACAGGATTTCTTCCAGCTCAACACTGACCAGCAGAATTGCTTTGCCCTCGTCGCGCAATTCAACAATCCGTTGGTGGATGAATTCGATCGCACCGATGTCCACACCACGGGTGGGTTGCCCGACCAACAATAGATCGGGGTTGCGCTCAATCTCGCGCGCCAGCACGATTTTCTGCTGGTTGCCGCCGGAAAAGTTTTTCGCTTGAAGTGCCGGGATCGGCGGGCGCACGTCAAAGCGCTCCATCTTGGCTGCGGTTTCCTTGCGGATCGCGGCGTTGTCCATCATCAGGGCGCTTTTGTTATATGCTGGGTCATTGTGATAGCCGAATATCATGTTCTCCCACGCGGTGAATTCCATGATTAGCCCTTCGGACTGCCGGTCTTCGGGCACATGCGCAATGCTGCGGGCGCGGCGCGACTGGCCATCGGAATGTTTGCCGGACAAATCAATTTCGGTGCCGTTGATGCGGATGGTGCCACTGGCGGGCATGTACCCGCCCAGCACTTCCAACAGTTCGGTCTGGCCGTTGCCCGATACACCGGCGATACCCAGAATTTCACCGGCCTTTACTTCTAGCGAAACACCTTTGACGCGTTTAACGCCCTTTTCGTCGGTTACTTCCAGATTTTCGATTTCCAGAATGCAGGCCCCTGTTGTGGCCGGTTTTTTGTTGATCTGCAGCAGAACCTTGCGGCCTACCATCAGTTCGGCCAACTGTTCGGGGCTGGTGTCGGCGGTTTTTACGGTTGCGGTCATCTCGCCACGGCGCATCACGGAAACGGTATCGGTGATCTCCATGATCTCGCGCAGTTTGTGGGTGATCAGGATGATGGTTTTGCCCTGATCGCGCAAACCGTTCAGAATGCGAAACAGGTGGTCGGCCTCGGCCGGTGTCAGAACGCCGGTGGGTTCGTCCAGAATTAGAATGTCGGCCTTGCGATAAAGCGCTTTCAGGATTTCAACGCGCTGCTGGTGGCCAACAGACAGGTTTTCGACCAACGCGTCGGGGTCAACACTCAACTCGTATTCGTCGGACAGTTCTTTTAACAGCTTGCGCGCCTTGGCCAGTGACGGGCGCAGCATCGGGCCGTCTTCCATACCCAGAATGACATTTTCAAGAACGGTGAAATTTTCAACCAGTTTAAAGTGCTGGTGCACCATGCCGATACCGGCGGCAATCGCGGCGGAACTGTCGGGGATCAGGGTTTTCTGACCACCAATAAACACCTCGCCTGCGTCGGCTTTGTAAAATCCGTAAAGGATCGACATCAGCGTTGACTTTCCGGCGCCATTTTCGCCAACGATCCCGTGGATCGAGCCGCGCGCAACAGAAAGCGAGATGTCTTTATTTGCCTGCACCGGTCCAAACGCCTTGGAGATGCCGACAAGTTCGATAGCGGGAGCGGCAGTTTCCTGCCGCTCCGTCGGTTGTGAATTAGCCATCGGCGCTTATTTCACCGGGCAAGAGTTGTCGGACATATAGTCGTGAACCTGAATTTCGCCAGCAATGATCTTGGCTTTGGCTTCTTCAACCGCAGCCAGCATTTCTGCGCTCACCAGATCCTTGTTGTTGTCGTCCATCGCGAAATCAATCCCGCCTTCGGCCAGACCCAGAACATTGAAGCCGGACTCCAGATCAGGGCCAGCAGCGAATGCGTTGTAAACCGCAACGTCAACACGCTTCAGCATGGAGGTCAGAACCTTGCCGGGGTGCAGGTGGTTTTGGTTGCTGTCAACGCCGATCGACAGGATGCCCTCGTCTGCGGCTGTTTGCAGCACACCCAGACCGGTGGAACCGGCAGCGGCATAAACAACGTCGGCGCCTTGGGCGATCTGTGCTTTGGTCAGTTCGCCACCTTTAACCGGATCGTTCCATGCGGCAGGTGTTGTGCCGGTCATGTTCTGGATCACGGTTGCATCGGGGTTCGTTGCTTTTACGCCTTGAACGTAACCGCAGGCAAATTTACGGATCAGCGGGATGTCCATGCCGCCAACAAATCCGACAGTGCCGGATTTCGATGCCATAGCGGCCATGATGCCAACCAGATATGACCCTTCGTATTCTTTATAGACAACCGACTGAATGTTTGGCTGATCAACGACCATGTCGATGATGGCAAATTTTGTGTCGGGGAAATCAGGGGCCACTGCTTCCAGCGAGGATGCAAAGGCAAAACCGGTCATCACAACGGGGTTATAGCCGGCTTCGGCGAAACGGCGCAGGGCCTGTTCACGCTGTGCTTCGGATGTCAGTTCAATTTCGCGGAATGATCCGCCGGTTTCTTCGGCCCAACGGGTCGCGCCACCAAAAGCGGCTTCGTTGAATGATTTGTCGAACTTGCCGCCAAGGTCAAAGATGATGGCCGGATCGGCCATTGCGGTACCTGCGGTCAGGGCAAGCGTGGCAGCTGCGCCAAGGAATTTCTGCATAAGGGTCATAATTTTCTCTCCCGATTTTTGTTTTGGGTCACCAGCGAAACAAGAAGGCAACCCGGGTAAGCGAGCAGATCGTTTTACCAGATCATCCGCAATTAAGCCCGCAGGTGACGGGGAGCGTCAATAGCTTTTTACCATTTGGTAGCGACTTGGGGGTGGTTTTTACGGTTGACGGGGGGATTGGGGAAAAATCCGACTCAAATCAGGGATTTACGCATCAATATCGCGTCAATCCTCTCGCCTTGTGGTGGAGCGTAGTAGCGTGGGCGGTGGCCAGATTCGGTGTATCCGGCGGTTTTATACAGGGTGCGGGCGGCGGTGTTGTTTGCGGCGACTTCCAACAGGGCCTCGGTTGCGCCGCGTTTGCGGGATTCGGCCTCAAAGGCGGTTAACAGCTGCCGGCCGTGGCCTTGGTGCTGCAGGTCGGGATCAACGGCAACGGTTAGCAATTCGGATTCACCGGCGATTTCACGACCAAGGGCAAAACCGGCGGCTGTGCTTTGCAGAAACACGCCTTTTGATGTGAGCAACGCGGCGAATTCCGCCGCGGACCACGGGCGTGGCATGGTAAAGCATTTGGCGTGCAGGGCCGCGAGGGTTTCGGGGGTCATGGCAGGATGACAGGTGCCGGATCACGCGGCGGCGCGGCATCGGGCGCGCGCACATACAGCGGTGCGGGGCGCGGCAGATCGGGGTCGGCAAAGCGGGTGGCGGCGATGCGGGCGATGGCCACGGGATCAACGGTTTCGGCGGGGCCGATAGTGGGCATGTCGGGCAGGGTGTCTTTGGTCGCCATGAAGGGGGCATGCGCCCCATTTGCCGATAGTTCCTGCGCGAACACCTGTTCGCGTCGCGCATCTACCAGCGACAGGACGGGGCGGGGGGTATTGATGGCCAAGGCCTCGAAACTGGAAACGCCAACGGCAGGGATGCCCAGCGACAGGGCCAACCCACGAGCGGCGGAAACGGAAATGCGGATGCCGGTGAAATTGCCAGGACCCGTGCCAACGCCGATGGCGGTCAGATCGGCCCATGTTTTGCCCGCTTTGGCCAGCACCTCTTCCAACAGGGGAAACAGGCGTTCGGCCTGTCCTTTGGCCATTGGCTCGTCCTGCTGCACCAACACCTGATTACCCCAAAGCAAAGCGGCCGCGCAATGCGCGACCGATGTATCAAACGCCAGTATCAGTGGTTCAGACGTCAATCGCCCGCACCTCGGTCACTTCGGGGATATAGTGGCGCAACAGGTTTTCGATGCCCATTTTCAGGGTCACGGTTGACGATGGGCAACCGGCGCAAGCGCCCTGCATGTGCAGGTAAACCACGCCCTGATCAAAGCCGTGAAAGGTGATGTCGCCGCCATCCTGTGCCACAGCGGGGCGCACGCGGGTGTCCAGCAGTTCCTTGATCTGGGAAACGATCGCCTCGTCCGCTTCCTCGTGATCCGCATGGCCTGCACTTTCGGCCTCGCCAATCAGCACGGGATCGCCGGATTGGTAATGCTCCATGATTGCGCCAAGGATCGCGGGTTTGATGTGCTCCCAGGCGATGTCTTCGCCTTTGGTCACGGTGATGAAATCGGTGCCCAGAAACACGCCGTAAATGCCGCCAACCGCAAAGATACGCTGCGCCAGCGGCGATTTACCCGCCACTTCGGCCGATGGAAAATCGGCGGTGCCTTTGCCAAGAACGCTTTGGCCCGGCAGGAATTTAAGGGTCGCGGGGTTCGGGGTGGATTCGGTCTGGATAAACATTTGGCATACCTTTTTGGTCAGGATTATGGATATGCGCCTGCAACGCCGCGCTGTCAAGGTTTGGAATGGTTCTAATCGCGGATCAGGTGATCGCCTCGAGCCGTTCCTTGGACATCTCGCCGGGCACAACAGTAATCGGAATCGGGAAATTGGCGGCTGATTTCATCAGTTGGGTGATCAGCGGGCCGGGCCCTTTTTTGTCGCTGCTGGCCCCCAGAACCAAAAGACCGATATCCTTGTCGTCTTCGATCTGCGCCAGAATTTCGGTCACGGACTCGCCCTCGCGGATCACCAGTTCAGGGGTGATCCCCTGCCGGTCGCGCATCCATTTGGCGAACACCTCGTAATGCACCTCGATCCGTTCACGGGCTTCTTCGCGCATGATATCGCCGATACCGATCCAGTGATTGAATTCCTCGGGGGGAATGATCGAAAGAACCTCGACCCCGCCGCCCGATTTCGCCGCCCGCATCGCTGCAAAGCGCATGGCATTCAAACATTCACGGCTGTCATCCAGCACCACAAGAAATTTACGCATGTGTT
>CAZIDQ010000113.1:0-8493 GCA_964538015.1 uncultured Marinosulfonomonas sp. | reverse complement strand
GAACCGGTGTACACGGATTTGCAATCCGCTGCGTAACCACTCCGCCAACTCGCCGAAGTTCTGCGCGGTGTAACCCAAGATATTTTGTCGCGCAAGATACATTCGTCGCCAGTGGTGTGTTGCTGCTGGCGCAGTTCTGTGGCAAAACCGATTCAATCGAACTAAACGAATGGGTTTACGCGATGAGCGATTATTCCACACGCCGCACTATGATGGTTGATACACAGGTCCGCCCGTCGGATGTAACCAAGTTCCCGATTATCGAGGCAATGCTGCACGTGCCGCGCGAAGCCTACGTGCCTGACAGCAAACGCGACGAGGCATACGTCAGCGAAAATGTGGCGCTTGGCGCGTCCCGTGTGATGCTGGAGCCACGTACATTTGCCAAACTGTTGGACGGGCTGGACATCGGCCCCGATGAGACCGTTCTGGATATCGGTTGCGGGCTGGGTTATTCCACCGCGATCCTTGCACGACTGGCCGAAGCGGTTGTCGCCGTCGAGGAAGACGCCGAAATGGCCGCCGAAGCGCAGCAAACGCTGTCCTCAAACGATGTGGACAATGCCGCTGTGATCGAAGGTGTGCTGGCCGAGGGGGCCGCCAAACATGGCCCTTACGACGTTATCGTTGTCGAGGGGGCGGTCGAACAGGTCCCTGCGCCCATTCTGGCACAGTTAAAAGATGGCGGCCGGATCGGCTGTATCTTTATGGAAGGGGCGCTGGGCGTTGCACGGATCGGTTACAAGATCGACGGCGAGGTCACTTGGCGTTTCGCATTCAATGCAAGCGCGCCGGTTTTGCCGGGGTTTCAGGCCCACAAGGGGTTTGTTTTATAGAATACCGACCTATCTATACAGGATGGGATCAACACCAAAGGTAAGAGGTTCAACGTGGGCTACAGAGTGAAACCGATACTGGCGGCGGCATTTGCCGCGATAACCTTTGCAACAACACCAGTGGTGCAGGCCGAGGGTCTGAATGACGCGCTGATCGAGGCATACAAGCATTCCGGTCTGCTGGAGCAGAATCGCGCGGTTCTGCGGGCTGCAGACGAGGATGTGGCCCAAGCGGTGGCCACGTTGCGTCCGGTCCTGAATTATTACCTGAATGCAACCTATTCGGATCCGGTTTTGCCGGGGCGCGATTATGTTTCGGCCAACCTTGGCCTGTCGGCGTCACTGCTGCTGTATGATGGCGGCGGATCCAAATTTGCGGTGGATGCTGCCAAGGAATCGGTTCTGGCCGCGCGCGAAGGATTGATCAACGTCGAGCAATCCGTGCTGCTGCGCACCGTAAGCGCCTATATGAATGTACGCCGCGATATGGAATTTGTTTCCCTGCGTCAAAACAACGTGCGTGTTATTACCGAACAGCTGCGTGCCGCCAAAGACCGGTTTGAAGTGGGCGAAGTTACGCGCACGGACGTGTCACTGGCCGAATCCCGCCTTGCCTTGGCACGCGCCAATCTGGCGGCGGCCCAAGGCGGGCTGGCCCGTTCGCGCGAAGAATTCCGTGCCGCCGTTGGCCGGTATCCAAAAGGATTGCGTCCCGCGCCAAAGGCCCCGGCAACAGCGAAATCAATGGAGTCCGCGCGCGCCGTGGCCTATGCGACCCACCCGTTAATGCGCAAAATTCAGCACGAAGTTGCCGCCGCAGAGCTGGGGATCGAGCGGGCAAATGCGCTGATGCGGCCAAATTTGAAACTGACGGGGCGGTTGAATTATGACCGCTACGGCAATGATTCCTCGTCTATCGGTGTCGAACTGGGTGGTCCGATCTATCAGGGTGGCAAACTAAGTTCGCTGTTCCGACAGGCCGTTGCGCGCCGCGATTCTGTGCGCGCCGGATTGCACATTACCCGCCATGACGTTGCACAAGGCGTGGGCAACGCCTGGGCATCGCTACAGGTTTCACGCGCCACACTTGACGCGACTGTGCGCCAGATCCGCGCCGCCCGCGTGGCCTTTCGCGGTGTAAAAGAGGAAGCAACCCTTGGTGCGCGCACCACGCTGGATGTGCTGGACGCCGAACAAGAACTGCTGGACGCCGAAGCCAACCGTATTTCGGCTCTGACTGATCAGTATATCGCCACCTATTCACTGCTTTCCGCAATGGGGTTGCTGACCGTTGACCACCTGAAACTGGGCATTCGCACCTATGATCCGGCAGCGTATTATAACGCTGTTGCCAATGCACCAGCCGACAGTACACAGGGCAAACGTCTGGACCGCGTGCTGCGGGCGCTTGGAAAAGAATAGAATTGCGCCTTTGTGTTGTGCGGTGCTAAACATCGCGCTATTGTTTTAGCGGGGCCAAATCGGGAATTTCTATGTCTGAACCAGTATCGAATGCGGAAATAGAGGATGTTCTTTCGTCCATCCGGCGGCTTGTCTCGGGCGAAATTGATGCCTCGAGTGCCAATGAAAACAAAGAAACCGCAAAACCGGCCCCCGTCGCCAAGCTGATTTTGACCCCAGCTTTCCGGGTGTCCGAGCCAAAAGATATGGCCGAGCAATCTGACGAATCTGCAGAAAGGGATTCGGTTGAAAAAACCGGACCGCTGACATTTCGCCATGCATCAGAGGGCGTCGAAGAAAAACCTGCGCAGGAAATTGGCAATGAGCCCGAGCAGGTCCAAGACGACGCGCAGGTTTCGTCGCTGGAAAACACCATCGCCGAATTGGAAGCCGCGATTGGCCAGCAAGACGGCGAGTGGGAACCAGACGGCAGCGAATTCGAGGAAGACGCCGATGCCGAGGCTGTTTTGTCAGCACCGGTTCTGGACCTGCATGTCGAAACTGCCGAAATTCCCGAGGTCGAAGAAGAAATCCTGATTCTGGAAGAAGTAGACGTGATCGAGGATGCAGAAGTCATTCTTGAATCCGCCAACCCCGAGCTGGTTGACTTCCCCGCCGAGGAAATCGCCGCAAGAGCAGTTGATAGCGCGATTGAAGATGCCGTAGAAGACGCCGGTACCAAGGCAGAAGAAGCTGCCGGTGATTTACGGACGATTGACGAAGACGTTCTGCGCGATCTGGTTGGCGCAATTGTGCGTCAGGAACTGCAGGGCGCACTGGGTGAACGCATCACCCGCAACGTGCGCAAGCTGGTTCGTCGCGAGATCAACCGCGTGCTGGCCTCGCAGGATTTCGAATAAGACCTGCCGTTACCCTGCCAGTTTTAGCAGTGCATCCAGATCCAGATGTCGTTCTAGATGATCGGCCAGCGCATCCAGCGTTCGTTCGACCGCATCATCGTATCCGGTATTGCCCGCGGTTCCGCCTAACCCTGTCAGATAAGCCGCGCGAAACCCGTCTGCGGTGAACAGCCCGTGCATATAGCTGCCCATCACCCGTCCGTCCGGTGACGCCGCCCCATCCTGCCGCCCGTCAATATCCAGCCATGCCCGCGTGCAATCCGGCCCTGTGGTGGCGCCGATATGGATTTCATATCCCCGCACCTCATCACCCGTTGGCAGATAGGTTGCCGTCACCTGTTCCAGCCGTTTTTGCGGCGACATTTGTGTCACCACATCCAGCAGGCCCAGCCCTTCATATTCGCCCGCATGCCCCTCGATCCCGTCCTTATCGATAATCTTGCGGCCCAGCATTTGATAACCACCGCACAAGCCCAGCACATGCCCACCGCGCCGCAGATGGGCGGCAAGGTCAATGTCCCAACCCTGCGCCCGGAAATAAGCCAGATCGGCGATGGTGGATTTGGTGCCGGGGATCAGCACCAGATCGGCATCCCCGGGCAGGGGGCGGCCGGCGTCGATAATGTTGATCGTCACATCAGGTTCCGCCGCCAGTGGGTCCAGATCATCGAAATTGGCAATCCGTGACAGGCGCGGCACGGCGATTTTGAACGCCCCGCCTTTGCGGGATGCAATGTCCATCACGTCCTCGGCGGGCAGACGCCACGCATCGGCAAACCACGGCAGGGTGCCGATATCGGCCCAGCCGGTGCGCTGGGCGATCTCGCGCGCACCTTCGGTAAACAGGCTGACATCGCCGCGAAATTTGTTGACGATAAATCCTTTGATCCGGTCGCGATCCGTATCGGGCAACACCGCATGCGTGCCCACCAGTTGCGCAATCACCCCGCCCCGATCAATGTCACCAACCAGAACCACGGGCACATGTGCCGCCTCGGCAAAGCCCATGTTGGCAATATCGCCATCGCGTAGATTGATTTCTGCCGGACTGCCCGCGCCTTCGATCAAAACCAGATCAACACCTTCGGACAGCCGCCAAAAACTCTCCAGCACCTCGGGCATCAATGTGGCTTTCATCGCGGAATAATCCCGTGCCTTCAGGGTGGCGATCCGCTGCCCCTGAACCACCACCTGCGCGCCGATATCACTTTCGGGTTTCAGCAGCACGGGGTTCATATCCGTCACCGGTTCCACCCCCGCCGCCCGCGCCTGCAAGGCCTGTGCGCGACCAATTTCGCCGCCATCCACCGTCACGGCGGCATTGTTCGACATGTTTTGCGGCTTGAACGGGCGCACTATTAGCCCGCGCCGCACAAAGGCGCGCGCCAGACCGGCGACCAGCATCGACTTGCCTACATTCGAGCCTGCGCCCTGTATCATAAGTGATTTTGCCATTGCGCCCTTTATCCCTATGCTGGGGGCAGGAAACAAGCAGGAAACGCGACTTGAACACACCATCCCATATATTGCTGGGTGCTGCCGTCTTTGGCCGCGCGAACCATGCTATAATAACCGCCGCCGCCCTGTTGGGTGGGCTGGCACCGGATATATCGCTCTATGGGATGGCGGGCTGGGCGCTGTTTGTGCAAAATATCCCCGCAGATGTGGTGTTCGGGCAGTACTATTTTTCCCGCGAGTGGATGCAAGTCTTTGCCTATGACAACAGCTTCATCCTGTGGGGAGTATTGCTGGGATTTGGCCTGTGGCGCAGGAAACCGTGGGTAATTGCCTTTGCTGGCGCGGCGATCCTGCATCTGGTCACGGATTTCCTATTGCACCACGATGACGCCCGCCCGCATTTCTGGCCGCTGAGTGATTGGGTACTCCAAAGCCCGGTCAGCTATTGGGACAGCCGCTATTACGGCAGGATCATCGCGCCGCTGGAACTGCTGATGGATTTCATCCTGTGCTTTATCCTGTGGCAGCGCCATCGCGGGCGTTGGGCAAGGTTTGCTGTTGGCGGCACCACAGCGGTGTTATTCGTTCCTCTTGCCATGTGGGGCGTGGCAATGGCGGGTGGCAGCGGGCATTGGCATTAAGGGCGCTGCATGGTGAACTGAGTGACAGCGGTCGAGCCATAGGCATGCCCCGCCGCACTGACCGCCAGATACCAGCCCCACATCCGCCTGAACCGCTCGTCAAATCCAAGCGCCTTGATTTCGTTCCAGCGGGTGTTGAATGCCCCGCCCCATTCCCGCAGGGTTTTTGAATAGCTGTCGGTCAGATCGAATTCCCCGACCAGATCCATTCCGGCATTGCGAATGTTGTCCTTGATCGCCTGCGGGCAGGGCAACATCCCGCCGGGAAAGATATGTTTGCGCACGAAATCAATATTGCGCCGATATAGCGGGAACAGGGCATCCTCAATGGTGATCGCCTGCACCGTGGCCTTGCCGCCCGGTTTCAGACACCTGTTGATCATCCTGAAATAGTCGGGCCAGAATTTTTCGCCCACATGTTCGATCATCTCGATCGAGCCGATGCCGTCATAGGTGCCGGTTTCATCGCGATAGTCCCGCATCACAATCTCTACCCTGTCCGAAACCCCTTCGCGTTTCATCAAAGCGGTGCAGTAATCATAGTGATCCTTGCTGATTGTCAGCCCCGTCACCCGCGCCCCGCGACGGGCGGCAAACAGGGCAAACCCGCCCCAGCCGCATCCGATGTCCAGCACATGATCGCCTTCTTTCAGATCCATCGAGTCACACATCAGCGCCAGTTTTTGCAGCTGCGCGGTTTTCAGGTCTTCCTTGCCCGTGATGAAATGGGCGGCGGAATAGGACATGGTTTCGTCCAACCATTTGCTGAAAAATGCCTCGCCCAGATCGTAATGTTGGTGGATATTTTTGATGGCTCGACGTTTGGTGTTGCTACGCAACCGGTGGCGCAACTGCTCGATCACACGAACGACAGACGATCCGGGGGCGTTTTGGGCCACAACATCCTGATTGGCGGCCAGAACATCCAGCAAGGATTGCAAATCCGGCGTGCTCCACCAGTCCTCCAGATAAGCCTCGGCAAAGCCCAGATTGCCCTCGCGCAGCAGGCGGGCAAACACATCCCTGTTGTGAATCTCCATTTTCCCAGCAGGACCGGCGCGCTGACCGGCGGCCTGAAACATGCGCCCGTCAGATAGGGTAACCGACAGTTGGCCGGTGTGGATTTGCGATAGCTTCTTGAAGACCGGCGCGAAATAGCGCGGTAGATCGCTCTGATCTTCGATTGTCGTCAGGACATTCACCTGTGTGCCCCCTGCAAAGATTTTCCGTTAAAACAGAGGAAGTATGCCCAGAGGGGAGTGAAAAAGCAAATCCGCAGACCTGTCAGGACAAACAACAAAAAACGCACCCCGAAATCGAGATGCGTTCTAAAATTGCTTAGCGGCTGAAATCAGGCGGCTTCGGCCTGTTGGCGACGCTCGGATTCTTCGCGCGACAGCGCAACCGATGTGCGTACACCCTTGCCGACAAAATCCATCAAGCCGCTGACAACCCGCTCGTTGGGGTCGATACCGGCGCAGGACAGAACCTCGCGGCCATCGCGCGAACGGGCCCAGCGGGCGATCTGCTCGGGGCCATTGCCATATTTCTTGTCATCTGCAATAGCATCATCCAGCGCAGCCAAAACGACTGCGGCAAACAGTTTCCGCGAGCGGTTTCCCTGCTCGTGGTTGAACGCTGTACCATCTACGAAATCTCGCATTACCGATCCTTTTGCTCTTGCTCTTTCCGGCGTAACGCTCCTTATGACCGATCCTAAGTGATTCGGCTACCGAGATTTTGCATGGCTGCTATGCTTTTGATGCATGGCTTGCTGTGGCAATTCCCGATATACAGGCGTCTTGCCCCTGTGGGATCACCAATATATAGGTGCTGGAAAATTCCCTTCAACCTTTTGCTAAGGTTTTATCAATGCCTAAAATCAACGGAAACGAAATTCGCCCCGGCAACGTGCTGGAACATAACGACCAACTGTGGGTGGCTGTCAAAGTCGGCCATGTGAAACCCGGCAAGGGTGGCGCATTCGCACAGGTGGAAATGAAAAACCTGCGCAATGGCAGCAAACTGAACGAACGGTTCCGCGCTGCCGACAAGGTTGAACGCGTGCGGCTGGAGCAAAAGGACCAGCAGTTTCTGTATGAAACCAATGGCATGCTGGTGTTCATGGACATGGACACCTACGAGCAGATCGAACTGCCCGCCGACATTCTGGGCGACCGCCGCCCGTTTTTGCAAGACGGCATGATGGCTGTGATCGAGTATCACGAGGAAGAAGCCCTAAGCGCCACCCTGCCGCAAAAGGTAACCTGCAAGGTGGTCGAGACCGAACCGGTGGTGAAGGGCCAGACGGCCGCCAAATCATTCAAACCCGCGCTGCTGGACAACGGCGTGCGCGTGATGGTGCCGCCATTTATCGGGCAGGACGAGGATATCATCGTCGATACGGTGTCGATGGAATATTCCGAACGCGCCTAAAACCCATTCGCACAGGAGGCGGAGTTGATTAAATTACGCCCCATGCTGCCACAGGAATACGCCGGATATCTGGCGTATTTCCTGCCCGACTATGCCCTTGAAATCACGGCCAATTATGACCTGTCGCCTAGGAAAGCACTGGCGCAGGCCAAACAGGAAATTGCCACGGATTTGCCCGATGGGGTGGATACGGACGGGCAGGTTTTGCTGTCTGTTCTGGATCAGGACGAAGGGCTGGTCGGGTATCTGTGGTACAAGCCCGATTTACCGGCGCAATCGGCATTTATCTATGATTTCCACATCCTGCCGGGGCTTCAGGGCAGGGGGCTGGGCAAGGCCGCGTTGAAGGCATTGGACGCGCTGTTGCTTGAACAGGGGATCACGCAGATCGGGCTTAGGGTTGCGGCGGATAACGTGCGGGCGCAGCGGTTATACCGGACTGTCGGGTTTCGGGTGACGGGGGTGAATATGATCCGGCGGATTGGGTCGCGGTGATTTTTGCTGGTGGCGGGGTGAACCCCGCCCTACGGGGGAATTTGCGCAACGCACGCAGTCCAAAATAATAGGCAACATTTTGGCCCTGTTTTTGAACGGGGCTGTAACGATTGGTAAATCGCACAAACGGTACATTTGCCCCGCTGAAATGTACGATTCCGTTTTTCGGATCGTCAGGGTTTGAAACGGGAGTGCGACGATGGAATTTGTCACAAACACAGAATTGCGCAAGACGCTGGGGCAGCACCTGTCACAGGTCAGGTTCGGCGGCAAACGGTTCCTGATCTACCGCCACAAAACCGAGGT
>CAZIDQ010000112.1:0-8714 GCA_964538015.1 uncultured Marinosulfonomonas sp. | reverse complement strand
CGGCGCGCGGCGGGCCACGGCGCATCGGTCGCCAGCACCTCGTCGGCGATCTGCATCAGGCGTGCTTTGGCCTGATCACGGGTTTCATTGGTGCGTTCCTCAATGAATCGCTCAAGGATTTTATGCACCACAGTGCCCGCCACCGGCGCATCGGGTTGCTGGCGGATCGGGTCCAGCGGGTAAAGGCGCAGCACCTTGCCTGCGTAAACCGCATAAGGGTCGCGGATCAGTTTAGTGATTCCGGTGACCGACAGGGATTTGGGCTGCGCGTCGGTTGGCGGAATGGGGGACGGGCGGTTTTCAGGCGGAATAGAGACTGATACGCGCTCCATTTTCGCCACCATACCCAGCCAAACATCCCCCCGCGCCTGCATAGCTTTCAGCGCATCGGCGCCGGTTTCCTTTAGCCCGTCCAGCAGATTGGTCAGTCGGTTCAGCCAGCGGGACGGCACGGTCTGGGCCTCGGCATCGCGCACGGCGCGGGTTAGCCAGACCTCTTTTGCGCCAATCGCCTGTTGGAAATCATGCGCCGACAGGCCGATCTGGCGTTCGGGCAACAACAGCCCCGCCTTTTGCCGCATGGCGCGGTTCATCCACGGGTCGGGGTTGGGCGTGCCGGGCCAGATGCCGTCATTCAACCCGCCAAGGATCACAAGATCGGCGCCCTGAACGCGGGCTTCGAGCGTGCCCCAGATCATGATGTTCGGGTGAGGGCGGGTCGGATCGTGGACCTCGGCCTGATTCAGAAGGTTGCGAAACAGGTTAATATAATCGAACGGGGCCAGCACGCCGCCATGTCCGGCGCTGCGTTCCAGTTCATTCACCTGTTCCAGCGCCTTTTGACCGGCGGGTTTTTCCCATAACTCGCCACTACCGGTATCGGCGGGGCCGGCGGCCAGCGCGCGGGCAAGGGCAAGGTGGTGCGCCAGATGGTCGGTTAACGGGCGGGCGGAAACAGTTTCCAGCCCGTCCAGCAGATCGCCCAGCCACGCCGCCCATTCGCGCCTGCCATCATCGGCTTGCGCGTTGGCCCATGCGGTCAGGCTGTCTTTGGTCGGAAAGGGCGGGCCGTTTTTGCGGATGTGCAGTTCCAGATCACGGGTCCAGCGTAGGTGGTCGCCCCGCCCCGCATCACCCGAATGGGTCAGCGGGTGTTTCAGCACCGCCAGCAGGGTTTCCGAAGTCAGCACCTGCCCGAACAGCCCCGCGATATGCAGCAAAAACCGGCCGGGTGCGGACATGGGCAGGGGCAATCCAGCGCTGTCGTCCGGTTCAATCCCCCATTGGTCCAGCGCGGCGGTGACCTGTCGGGTCAGGGTGCGGTCGGGGGTGATCAGCGCAGCAGTCTGGCCGGTTTCGGCGGCATCACGCAGTTTCAGCGCAATCGTCAGGGCCTCGATCCGCGCCGAGGGGGCCTGAACCAGCGTGATGTTTTCGCATGCCGTTTGCAGATCGATCAGCTTTGGTCCCTCGGCCATCCATTGATCGGTCACGGGGGCGGGGCGCAGGGCAAGGGAAACCAGCCGGTTGCGGGCAGCGCTGGGCGGGGCGGTTTTGGCCCATTCGGTAATATCGCCACTGTCGATCCCCAGCGAGTTTTGCAACGCGCGGAAACGGAATTGCGGATGGTCCGCAGCACTCATCGCGTCATCCATTGCAGACCACACATGATCGGGCAGATCAAAATCGTATCCGGGCAGAACCAGCGCCCCTTGGGGCAGTTTGGCAACCGCTTGCATCAACATATGCGTGGCCCCGCGCGAACCGGTTGAACCGGCGATGATAATCGGGTTTTGCGGTGGGTTAGAGAGCCATTTTTCCGTTAACTGCTCCACTACCAGCCGCTGTCGGGCCTCGCTGTCGGGGTGTTCATTGGCGGTTTCACCGAAATAGGCCTGTGTCAGTTTGACAAACCGCAACGCCCGTTCCCAATGGCCGGATTGATCGGAAATATCGAGGGTCTCGATCACCTCGGGTGGAACACCTTCGCTTTGCATTTCGTCCATCAGGCTGGCAAGGCTGTCGGCCAGATCATAGACCGAAGCGCGCGGCGCAAGGTCGGGTTGCCGGTCAACCAGTTTGGCGACCAGTTGTGCCAGTTCAAGCCGCCGTTGCAATTTGGGCACCGCCGGGGGCAGGCCGGTCAGGGCGGCGGTTTGGCCAAGGTCGGTGATCAGGCGAACGCGGGGCAACAGGCGGGCGGGGCCTGCGTCGAAAATCTCGCGGATGCGGCGCTGCATGCGGCGGGTGTTGACGTAGATTTCCACGCTGGCCAGAAATTCGGGCGGGCGGCTTTTGCAGCGATCCAGCACACCGTCGATCAGAGCCTTGGGGAAATCCACGCCCGAGGGCAGGCCGAAAACGCGGGGGGTGCCGGTGGGGTCAAACATCGTGGGTTCCGATCATGGTTTTTGCAATTTCGATGCCTTGGGGCGTACCGACATCGCACCAGTTGCCACTATGCGGGATACCGAACAGGCGGCGGGATTTGATCATCTCGTCCCACAGCAGATTCAGCGAAAACTTTGCCTGCGGGATGGCAGGTAGCGCATCGGTTTTGATGATTTGCGCGCCGGAATAAATCAGGTCTGAGCCACGGGTCAGGGTGCCGTTTTCATCGGAGATGAAATCGCCTGTGCCGTTGTGCCCTTTGGCCTGCGCCAGTGGGATCAGCAGCAATAGCGCGTCCATTTTGGCAGGGTCCCACGCGGCGGCAAGGGTTTGCAGCGGGTTGGGGCCGGTCCAGACGGCATCGGTGTTCAGGGTGAACACGGGATCAGGGCCGAGAAGTGGCAGCGCGTGGCGCAATCCGCCACCGGTTTCAAGGATTTCATCCTCGTGCGACAGGGTGACATCGCGTCCGGCAAGATGGGCTTGCATCATGTCGGGCAAGTAGTGGGTGTTCACCACGATGTTGCCAATGCCTGCATCCGTGGCGATATCCAGCGCGCGGTCGATCAGCGGTTTGCCTGCGACAGGGATCAGCGGTTTCGGGCAATTGGCGGTCAGGGTGCCCATGCGGGTTCCGAAACCGGCTGCAAACAACATCAGGGCGTTCGGGGTTTGGCGCATTGGCTTTTTAACCTTTGTAAATGGTCCGGTGTGGGTTCTGGCAGGGTGTTCTGCACAAGCGTTTGTAGCGTGTTTAATGCGGGGTGGATCAGCATCTCGGTCAACTGTGCCCAAACGCGCGGGATCAGATCGATGTAATGCGGTTTGCCAGCGTTGATGCACAGGCTGGCGAAAATCCCGAGGATGCGCAGATTGCGCTGCACGCCCAGCGCGGCATAGGCAGCGCGGAAGGTTTCGGGGTCAACGCCTGTGGCGGTGATGTAGCGGGTGATCATTGCCGCTTCGATTGCGGCGGGCACATCACGGCGGGCATCTTTTAGCAGCGACACCAGATCATAGGCGGGATGGGTTTTGACCGCGTCCTGATAATCAAGTAGGCCGACCCGTTTGATCCCGTCCCGATCCGGCAGCCACAGCAGGTTTTCGGCGTGGTAATCGCGCAAGCTCATCACCGACAGGGTGGTGCAATATTTTCTTAGGACGGCCTGCAATTCATACTGGATCGGGGTGGCGTCAGCGGGGTGATACCATTCGAACAGCGGCGCGATATAGTCGGCCATCACGGCGGGGTTATAATCTAGCAGGTGATCGGGCGGCGGGGATTGGTGCAGTTGGATCAGCACATCGGTGGCGGCCGAATAGAGCCGGTCTTCCATTTCGGGACTGGTCGGGATCAGCTTGGCAAACAGGGCATCGCCAAGGTCTTCGATCAGCAGGAAACCGTTCCCGGGGTCCTGCGCAAGGATGCGGGGGGCGCTGAAACCGAGGGTTAGCAGGTGGTTGGTGATGGTGACAAACGGGCGGATGTCTTCGCCATGGTCGGGCGGGGCGTCCATCAGAACGGCGGTTTTGCCATTCATTTGCAGACGCTGATAGCTGCGGTTCGAGGCATCACCGGCAAGGTGGCTGCGGGTGGCATCGCCCCAGCCGGAATCGGCCAAAAAACGGTTAATCAGGGTGGGGCGGTCAGGCATCCAGCGACTCCAGCAGGGGGAACCATTTGGGATCGGTGGCTGTCAGGACGGCATGGCGTTCCTCGGGCGTGTCGGTTAGCGACAGGGTTAGGGTTAGCGCATCAGTCGGGGTTAGATCGCCCAGACGGTCGGGCCATTCAATCAGGCAAACGGCGTCTTGAAACGCGTCCTCAATACCCAGTTCCTGCACTTCGTAAGGGGTGGACAGGCGGTAAAGGTCGCAATGCCAGATTTCGAAATCGGGGGCGTCATAGGTTTGGACCAGTGTGAAGGTGGGTGACGGGATGTCCTCGGGCACAGGCAGCAGATCAAGGATCAGGGTGCGGGCGAAAAAGCTTTTTCCCGCACCGATCGGCCCGTCCAGCAACAGCACATCGCCCGCCGTCAGATGCGGTGCGATATGGCGGGCCAGATTGGCGGTTTCGTCGCTGGAGGACAGGGTAAGGGAAATGGAACGGCTGCACATGGCGCGACCTTAGCCTGCCAAGCGCGCGGCGAAAACCCGTTCATGCCTTGGCGGGGGCTTTTCGTGGGGCGCTGCGTTTTTTGGCGGGCTTTTTCGGGGCGGGCAGGGCGTGGAATTTAACCATTGTTGCGCCACCGGTCAGCGGGCTGATCTGGCATTCCAGCCTGCGGCCATCGTCAAGGGTGGCGTCGCCGAACCAGATACGCCGGTCATCCGGATCGCCAACAAAATCACGCAGGTGACCCCACAGCGGTGTTGGATCGCAAATATCCTGCCAGGTACGAGTGGCGTCGGTGATGCTCATCTCGGCAAAGGATGTGCCGGGATCAACGCCCCACAGGCTGGCATAGGCAGCGTTGGAAATGGTGATCATACCGGTCGAGGAAAACACCACAACGGCATCATCCAGAGCGTCCAGAACGGCCTGTCCGACCTCCAGTTCCTCGCGGAAATTGCGGGTCAGGGATATTTCGGCGCTGATATCTTCGAACAATAGGGCCACGGCGCCGTCGGGGTGTGGCCGGCCGTTGACGCGGTAGGTCTGGCCGCCGGGTAGTGTCCATATTTCTTCATAGGTGCCATCGGCGGCGGCTTCTTCCAGTGCCAGCATCTGGTGACGCCAGCTTTTGTAATCCTTTGGTTCGGGCATCATCTGGTTTTCACGCAACCGGTCAAGCAAAGCAAATAGCGTGGGTCGGGCGCTAAGAAAATCAATCGGCAGGCGGGTCAGGTCTGTCAGGGCCGGATTGAACAGCGCCAATTGCCGGTTTTTATCAAACACAGCCAGCCCGATAGACAAATGCGCAAAGGTTTTGGTCAGGGTTTGCACGAACCCCTTTAGGGATGTTTCGGCGTGAACAATTGCATCAGCGGGGGTGGCAAAACACAGGGTTGATCCGTTGATCTTTTTACAGGCCAGATCGAACCATATCTCTTCGTCCGGCTTGCCAGCGCTAGCCGACACCCGCTTCAATTCCGGCGCGGGTGATGTGCTGGCCTCGGCCAGATGGCTGAACAGGCGTGGCGGTGGCCAGCTGTTGCTGCTTTCGGGTTGCAGGGTGGTGGCCAGATCCAGATAGGCGGCGTTGGCCCAGTTGATTTGCCCGTCGCGGGTTTCCTGCCAGACCAGATAGGGGGCCAGTTTGGCGGTGTTGCGCAGGGTTTCAAGTTCGGTTTCCAGCGCGGACAGGTTGATTGGATCAATAAGGGGTTTTGTCGGGGCGGGACCGGATTCTGAAATGGTAAGGCGGGCGTAACCGTCCCACCATTCGGCATTGATGCGTGTGGCATCGTTTGGATCGTCCGGCAGGATGGTTAGTGATCCGGATTCACCCAATGCTTGCAGGTCATCGGCGAGGGTGGAAAAACGGGGGGTAAAGGCGGCGATAAACCTTTGCCAATCGGTTTCACCACCGGTTTTTTCAGGCAGTTGTTTCCGGGCGCTGGGCGAGGCGTCAATCAATGCGGTGTCGTCAAACAAAAAGGCGGTTTCGGATTCGTCCTTTAGCATGGTTGCAAGGGTGGCTTTGCGCGGTTCCCCCAATCCCCGCGACAAGAACCAATATGCAAAACCTGCCGCAATTATCGACGTTGCTGTGATTAACAGTAAGGTGGTTGGTTCTATGCCGTGCATTTGCCTGCCCGCTGTGGTTGTATTGCCTGCAGGAAGCTAGACCTTAAAATAGTTAACGGCCCGTTAAGGTTAACCGGAAATCAGGCCTGCATCGGCTGGTTTTCCCCGACCTCGCGTTTTGCTTGGGATTTGCTGCGGCTGATCACGGTGCGGGGCCAGACAACCTGAACGATGGCACCACAGCGTTCGGGTCGTTCGCTTTTGCTAAGGAATGGATCACAGCCGTTGGCAAAACTAAGGTCCGCGCCAGAGCGTTCCAGCAGGGTTTTGGCGATGAACAGGCCCAGTCCCATGCCCTCGTACCCCGGGCGTTTATGCTGGTTGCCGGTCGGGCGGCGGGTGTGGACGAAAGGATCACCAATGCGGCGGATCAGGTGTGGCGGAAAGCCGCTTCCATCATCGATGATTTTAACGGCGATGCGGCTGTCGCTCCATTTGATATCGATCCAGACGTGGGTGCCCGCAAAATCTACAGCATTCTGGATCAGGTTGCGCAGACCGTGGATGATTTCGGGCTGGCGACGCACATCGGGTTGGCCGGGGGCGGTGCCTTCATCCGGACGGATGGTGATGGTGACGGGTTTGCCGCGGTTCATATGCGGGGCTGCGGCCTCTTCGACCACTGCGGACAGGGGGGCGTAGCGCAGGTGCAAATCGTCTTTGCCGATCTGGCCCATGGACCGCAGAATATCGCGGCAACGGTCGGTTTGATCGCGGATCAGTTCGACGTCTTCTTTTTGCTGGGGCATGTCGGCCAGATCGTCGATCAATTCGGTGCTGACCAGTTTGATCGTGGCCAAGGGCGTACCCAGTTCATGCGCGGCAGCTGCAACAACGCCACCCAGATCGGTCAGTTTTTGCTCGCGCGACAGGGCCATTTGCGTGGCCAGCAGGGCGTCTGACATGGAATCAATTTCGGCAGTCACGCGGCGCTCGTAAAGGCCCAGAAAAACGGTACCGATAATAATGGCCACCCAAAAGCCGAACACAAACACATCGGGCATGATCAGCAATGTGCCATCCCCGGTGCGCAGTGTGATGTGATAGAATCCGATCAGTGTGGTAAAGGTGATGGTCACAAGACCCAGAATAATGGTCGGGCGCGCCTGAAGGATCGAGGCGGAAATGGCCACGGGCACAAGGATCAGCAGGGAAAACGGATTGTGCAGCCCGCCGGTCAGGAACAACAACAGGGCAAGTTGCGAGATGTCGAACAGGAACATCAGCATCAGCTGGGTTTCGGTCAGGTGTTTGTTTTCGGGGTAAACCGCCATCGCCACCAGATTGGCCATGGTCGAGGCGCCGATAACGATAAAGCACAGGACAAGGTTCAGTTGCAGGTTATAATAGCGCACCGCGATGGTGATCGCCGCAATCTGCCCGAAAATCGCAATCCAGCGCAGAACGATGAACGTGCGCAGGCGAATCCAGTCGCTACGGCTGTGACGGATGTATGGATCAGCAGAAGAATCTGTCATGTTTTTCCTGAATTTGCTATGCGGCAACCTGTGCTATTGTTAGTCAGGTTGGATAGCGCGATCAATGCACAGATATTCCAGATCAGGGGACATGAAACAATGCGTATGTTTTCAGCCATAGCGATTGCGGCGGTCGCCGCACTATTGGGTGGGCTGTGGTATATGACTGCCACCAAGGATTCCGATGATATTTTCGCCCAGTGCCGTGTGAACGGTGTGGCCGGTGGGTCCAGCGTGATTGGCGGGCCGTTTGAACTGGTTGACGAGACCGGCAAAACCGTGACGGACAAGGATGTGATCACCGGCCCGTCGCTGCTGTATTTCGGCTATACGTTCTGTCCCGATGTCTGTCCGCTGGACAACACCCGCAACGCCGACGCCGTGACCCTGCTGGAAGAGCAGGGAAAGATGGTAACGCCGATTTTCATCTCGATTGACCCTGAACGCGATACACCGCAAGCGATGGCCGAATTTACCGATATTATGCACCCGCGTATGATTGGCCTGACCGGCACACCGGAGCAGGTCAAGGCGGCATCACAGGCCTATCGCACCTACTATAAAAAGCAGGAAGATGGCGATCCGGAATACTACCTGATGGACCATTCAACCTTTGCCTATCTGGTGTTTCCGAAGCACGGCTTTGTCGAGTTTTTCAAGCGAGATGTGACGCCGGAACAGATGGCCGAACGCATTGGCTGCTTTGTTGATGTGGTCGAGAACGCAAATTGACCATTCTTGCCATTGGGCATAGGGTGGGGCCTTAGGGAAACGTATCCAAAGGGGAAACACATGGCCGAGGGTGATCTGAGCGAGATAGGCGAAGATAAAACGCTGCTTCTTGTTGATGATGACGAGCCGTTTTTGAAACGACTGGCCCGCGCGATGGAAAAACGCGGGTTTGCGCCGGAAATGGCCGGATCTGTGGCGGCTGGCCGGGCGATTGCCACGGCGCGCCCACCTGCCTATGCGGTGGTTGATCTGCGGCTTGAGGACGGTAACGGACTGGACGTGGTCGAAGTGCTGCGCGAAAAGCGCCCTGATTGCCGGGTTGTGGTTCTGACAGGCTATGGCGCGATTGCAACGGCGGT
>CAZIDQ010000111.1:0-8860 GCA_964538015.1 uncultured Marinosulfonomonas sp. | reverse complement strand
CGAACAAACAACCAGACGAGTCCCCCATGATCCTATGCTGCGGCGAAGCCCTGATCGACATGTTGCCCCGCACCACAAATGCAGGCGAGACCGCCTTTGTCCCTACCCCCGGAGGTGCTGTGTTCAATACGGCGATTGCATTGGGGCGCTTGGGAGTCGAGGCCGGATTTTATAGCGGGCTGTCGTCGGATTTCTTCGGCGAAATATTGCGGGATTTCCTAAACGAAAGCCACGTTGACAGCCAGCTTGCCACCATCAGTGACCGCCCGACCACGCTGGCCTTTGTGCGCTTTGTTGACGGGCAGGCGCGCTATGCGTTTTATGATGAAAACACTGCGGGCCGAATGCTGGAAACCACGGACTTGCCCAAACTGCCGGACCACATCAAAACCCTGTTTTTTGGCGGTATTTCACTGGTCTCCGAGCCATGCGGCAGCGCCTACGAAGCACTAATGCTGCGAGAGCGCCACCGCACAACCATGATGGACCCCAACATCAGGCCAAGCTTTGTCACCAACGTGCCTGCTTATCGTGCCCGTCTGGGCCGGATGATGGCACAGGCCGATATTCTGAAACTGTCAGACGACGATCTGCGCTGGCTGAATGGCGAGGGGGATTTGGCAAAACAGGCGCAGGATTTGATCACCAAGGGATCCAAACTGGTATTGATCACCCAAGGGGCCAAGGGGGCCACTGCGTATACTGCGCGTCACCGCGTTTTTGTCCCTGCCACAGCGGCGCAGGTGGTCGATACTGTTGGTGCGGGGGATACGTTCAATGCGGGTGTGCTGGCGTCGCTGTCTATGCAAGGCCTGCTTGACCAACACGCATTGCAAGGGATCAGCGAACCCGCCCTGACAGCTGCGTTAACCTATGGCATCCGTGCCGCCGCCATCACGGTTGCGCGCGCGGGCGCCAACCCACCGTGGAAGAAGGAATTGCAATGAGAGCGTTAATTCAGCGGGTAACCGAGGCCTCGGTCACTGTAGAGGGGAAGGTTATTGGCGAAATCGGCACCGGCCTGCTGATCCTTGTGTGCGCGATGCAGGGGGACACCAAGGCAAACGCCGACGCCTTGGCCGCCAAAATCAGCAAACTGCGGATATTTCAGGATGAAGCGGGCAAGATGAACCGCTCGTTACTGGATGTGGGCGGGGCAGCCTTGGTGGTTAGCCAGTTCACCCTTGCCGCGGATACTTCGCGGGGCAACCGCCCGGGGTTTTCTGCCGCCGCCAAACCGGACGAAGGGCGCGCACTTTATGAATATTTTAGCGGGCAGATTGCCGATTTGGGCATACCGACAGAAACGGGTGAGTTTGGCGCCGATATGGCGGTCCGTCTGTTGAACGATGGACCGGTCACAATCTGGATGGATATATAGGGGTTTAGCAACCGCGCGATAACACCAGAACCCACAGATACCCATGCGTATAGGCCTTGCCAGCGTTGGCGATACCGATGCCGTACTGATTCACACCACGCCCCAACAGCATGTTTTTACGATGGCCCGGGGAATGCATCCAGTCCTGAACCAGTTCTTTAGAGTTGGTCTGCCCCGCTGCAATGTTTTCGGCGACCAGCCCCGCACGGCAGCCCTGACGGCGCAAACGCGCCTTGGGCTTTGAGCCGCTAGGAGAGTGATGCGAAAAATAACCCTTGGTCGCCATATCGCAAGCATGGGCCAAAGCCGAAGCTTGTAAACGCGGTTCAAAATGCAATGGCTTGCGCCCGTTCGCAGCCCGTTCGGCATTCATCGCTTGTGCCGCGGCCTGCGCCAGCTGGGCAACATTATCGGGAATAGTGCATGACCCGGCAACCGCTGTGGCTGGAGAAGAAACCACATTCAACACCAGCGCCATTGCAAATATAAGTAGTTTTTTCACGACTAAATCCTTGAGGCTATTTCAAATTTCAACCGATAGTTAGCTGCGAAATTTGGAAAATCTAAGGCAGGATCAAGGCTAGATTGTCTGGTGTCTTACGATTTCTTGACAAACTCGGTCAGGATCACAATTTGCTGGCCATTCACCCGCCCCTCGATGTGCCCTTCGTTGTCGGACACCAACGAGATATTGCGCACCGCCGTACCGCGTTTGGCCGTAAATCCCGCGCCTTTGACGTTCAAATCCTTGATCAGGGTCACCGTATCCCCTGCCGCCAGTTGTGCGCCGTTGGTATCGCGGTGGATCAGGGCGGGTTCGTCATCATCACTCAAACCGGCCTCGGCCCATTCCAGATTTTCCGGCTCAAGATAGGCGATATCCAGCAAGTCACGCGCCCAGGCCTCGGATTTCAAACGCGACAACAGGCGATATGCCGTTACCTGCGCAGCGGCATCCGCGCTCCAGATAGCGTCACTCAAGCAACGCCAGTGTGGTGCGTCGGAAATATCTCCTTCGACACCCGCACGACAGGTGGCACAAAGCGTTACGTTCCGGTCGTCTTTTGGCGGCACTTCTACTGCGGCCAGATCGGTTTCATTGCCACAAAGGGCGCAATTCGTTGCAAGTTCCGACATTTCACTACCTTTTTCCTGTATTTTGCTGCACGCAGGTCTGGTATAAACCCCGACAATCGTCAACCTAACTTTGATATAACTCTGGCCTTGCAACCTGCTGCGACAGATTTGTCATTGCAATGCCGTGTTATTCCCTATAGTGATAGCAGTATAACTAACCAGCCGAGGTTTTCATGCGTATCCGTAAATCTGCCGCCGACCGTAAAAGCGAAATCGAACACACCGCTTTGCATCTTGCTTTCAAACTTGGCCCGACACAGGTCACCACCGGCATGATTGCCAAAGAACTGGGCCTGACCCAGCCTGCAATTTATCGGCACTACCCAAAGAAAGACGATATCTGGACGGCGATCGCCTTGCACCTTGGGGAACAGATCAACCGGAACATTGCCGCGTCCGATGACATCAGCCTTGCGCCGGTTGCGCGATTGGAAAAACTGGTGCTGGGGCATTTGCAAGTGGTCGAAGAAAACCCTGCCCTGCCCGATTTCATGGTGGTACGTGATAAAGCCGACGGTCATATCATCGTGCAAGATAGCATTCATGACGCGATGACGGCCTTTCGCGGCACGCTGATTTCAAACGTAGAAGCCGCCATAAAAGCAGGCAAATTTCGCACTGATCTGGATGCAAATGATGCTGCAACCCTGATCTTTGGTGTCATCCAGAGTCTGGTTCTGCGGATGATGGTCAAACGAAATCCCGCCATCCTGATGCAGGACGGACCACGCCTTTTGAACCTACAGTTGGCGGGCTTTGCCCCGATAGGAGAAACCCCATGAAAAGCGGCTTCAAACTTGTACTAATGACATTGCCACTGGTGGCAATGGGTGTGGGGTTTGTGGCCTTTACCATCGCCACCAAACCCGCCCCTGCCCAAGAAGAAATCGCCGAACGCGCCGCTGCCGTGCGGGTGATCACCGCCACCAATACCGCCGTGTCCCCCACGGTTTCCGGTTTTGGCCTGGTCGCCCCGGCCCGCACCTTCGAGGCCATCCCGCAGGTGACCGGCACCGCCGAATACGTCAATCCGATGCTGAAAAAGGGCGACATCCTGCCCGAAGGCGCATTGTTGGTGCGGCTGTCGGCCAGTGATTACACGCTGGCCATCGCACAAGCCAAAGCCAACATTCGCGCCGCCGAAGCCAAACTGGCCGAGATCGCCGTATCCGCAGCCAACCTGAAGGCCGCGATGAAGATCGAAGAAGACACGCTGGCCCTGAAAGCCAGTGATCTGGAGCGGGTCGAGCGGTTGTACACCGCAGGAACCGCCTCGCAATCGGCGCGCGACAACGCCAAGGCGGCTTATCTGGCGCAGCAGCAAAAATTGCAAAACCTGAAAAGCTCGGTCGCGTTATTGCCCACCCAGAAACTGGTCCAGACCGAACAGATTGCCGTTTACCGGGCCACGCTGGCCACCGCCGAACTGAATTTGGCCCGCACCGAATTGCGCCTGCCCTTTGCGGCGCGTGTTTCCTCGGTCAATGTCGAGGTGGGGCAACTGGTGCGCACAGGCACCCCCGTAGCCAGCCTAGACGGCATTGCAGCCGCTGAAATCGAGGCACAGGTGCCTGCCGCCGACCTGTTGCGTCTGTTCCGCCCCAAATCATCTGATACCCCGGTGATTACTTTGATCCCTTCGACAATGTCCGACGTCATGTCCGGATTGGATCTGAAGGCTACCGTGCAATTAAAACTGGGCGAAAACACCGTCGAATGGCCCGCCACGCTGGACCGGATCAGCAACACGATTGATCCCAAAACCGGCACCGTCGGGATGATCGTGCGCGTTGACAACGCCTATACCAGCGCCGAATTGGGCCGCCGCCCCCCACTGACCAAAGGCATGTTCGTCAAGGCCACTCTGAACGCACGTCCGGTTGAGGGTATTGTGATCCCGCGCAGCGCACTGCGCGATGGCCGTTTGATGCTGGTTAATGGGGAAAACCGTCTGGAATTGCGCTCAATCACGCCCTATCTGGTTCAAGGCGGCATCGCCCTGATCACCGAAGGGATCAAGGATGGTGAGAAGATCGTGGTCAGCACCCCGATTCCGATGGTTGAAGGCATGCTGCTGTCCCCGCATCCCGACACCGTTCTGATGGACACACTGGCCAAGGCGGGATCGTCAAAATGATCCGCTTTTTCGCTGCCCACCCGACAATATCAAACCTGTTGATGATCCTGCTGCTGTTGTCCGGTCTGGCTATCGGTCCACAACTGCTGCGCGAAACCTTCCCGCGCAAGGATCCCAGCCGTGTCGAAGTTACCGTCCCCTACCCCGGTGCACGACCCGAGGATGTGGAAACCGCGATTTGCGAGCGGATCGAGAATGCACTGGATGCAGTGACCGGCATTGACCGCCATTCCTGCGAAGCCCGCGAAGGATTGGCCCGCGCCGAGGTGCGGATGCTGGAATCCGGCGATTTCCAGACTTTTGTGGCCGATGTGAAATCCGAAGTCGAAGCCATTTCCGATTTTCCCGATCGCGCCGAAGATGTGCGCGTGCGCGCCCTTGGCCTGACCGATTTTGTAGCGTCTGTTTCGATCACCGGCCCCAAATCCCGCGTTGACCTAAAGGATTACGCCGAAGACCTGCGCACCCGTATGCTGCGTTGGGGCGGCATCCCGATTGTCACCGTCAAGGGGTTTTCCACCCGCGAATTGCGGGTCGGGCTGGACACGGTTGCCTTGCAGAAATACGGCTTTTCCGTTGCCGATGTGGCCCGCACCATTCAGTCAGGGTCGCTTGATCTGCCTTCTGGTACGCTGGAAACCGATGGCGAAACCCTGCTGGTGCGCGTCACCGAAGAACGCCGCGATGCCGAAAGCCTGTCCAACCTGATTATCCGTTCCGCTGCCAATGGTGGACAGGTGCGATTGGGTGAAGTGGCCGAAATCAGCGAACGCTTTGCGCTCGATGATGACCGCGTGTTGTTTGACGGTGAACTGGCCGCTGTGCTGGACATCAACAAAACCCGCGCCGAAGACACATTAAGCGTGATCGATTCCGTCAGCGCCTTTCTGGAGGCCGAACGCCAAGCTGCCCCCCCCGGTGTGGTGTTGGAAATTACCGCCGACGCGGCCTCGGTTGTGCGAGACCGGCTGATGCTGGTGATCGTTAACGGGTTGCAAGGGCTGGGGCTGGTGTTTCTGGTGCTGTGGCTGTTCTTTGGCTTTCGCTTTTCCTTCTGGGTGGCGATGGGGCTGCCGGTGTCGTTCATGGGCGGCGTCGCGATCATGTGGATGGTGGGCTATTCCCTGAACCTGATGACCACGCTGGGCCTGTTGATCGTGATCGGGCTGTTGATGGATGACGCCATCGTCATTTCCGAAAACATCGCCCGCCTGCGCGAAAAAGGGCTGGAGCCGATAGAAGCCGCCGTCAAAGGTGCGCAACAGGTGTTCCTGAACGTGTTGGCGTCCTTTGCCACCACCGCGATGATCTTTGGCTCGCTGGCGTTCCTGTCCGGCGATCTGGGGGCTGTGCTGCGCGTGGTGCCGGTGGTGATGCTGTTCGTGCTGGTAATATCCTTGATCGAGGCATTCCTGATCCTGCCACACCACCTGATCCATACGCTGGAAATGCAGCATAAACCGGGTGGCGTGCGGGCGCGCGTTGAACAGGCGATGAACTATGCCCGCGAAAATCTGGTTGGCCCGCTGGTCGATCTGACCATCCGCTGGCGTTATATTACGGCAGGGCTGGCCTTTGCGGTGCTGCTGGCCTCGGTCGGGATGCTGACCGGCGGTTATCTGAAATTCACGGCCTTTCCGGAACTGGACGGCGATACCATCGTGGCACGGGTTCTGCTGCCACAGGGCACCCCGCTGACCCGCACCGAAGCTGTGGTGGAAAAACTGGTTGAAGGGATTGAGCAGACCAATCAGGACCTGTCCCCGATGCAACCGGACGGGGCCGACCTGATCCGCCATGTTTCAGTGTTCTTTGGCGAAAACCGCGATTCCTTTGAAACCGGCGCGCATGTGGCCACCGTCAGCGTTGACCTGCTGCCATCCGCCGACCGCATCAGCCGCCCCGATGATATTATGGCCCATTGGCGCGAAATCGTAGGCGAGCAACCCGACGTGATCAGCCTGAAATACGCCGAAGCCACCATTGGGCCGGCGGGTATCGCCATTGATTTGCGTCTGAAAGGCGACAATCTGGTTGATCTGAAAAATGCGGCGATCGAACTGCAGGACTGGGTCCGGACCTACAAAGGTGTGACATCCGTGCTGGATGATCTGCGCCCGGGCAAACGCGAGTTGCGCATCCATCTGAACGATCAGGCCGCCCCGATGGGCATCACCGCCGCCCTGATTGCCGACCAGTTGCGCGCCGCCTATTTCGGCACCACGGTCAGTGAGATGCAGGTGAACGGCCAATCGCTGGAGGTCACTGCCGAACTGTCTGAAATCGACCGCCGCAGCTACGGCGAGTTCGATGATTTTGTCATCACCCGCGCGGACGGCACCTATGTGCCTCTAAGCGTGGTTGCGGACATCGAGGTCGATCAGGGCTATAGCCGGATCAACCACGAAGACGGCGTGCGTGCAGTCACCATTCAGGGCACCATCGACACCCGTATCGCCAACTCCAGCGCGATCGTCAGTGACACCCTGAAACGGTTCATTCCCGATCTGCTGCAGCGCTATCCCAGCGTGTCGCTGGACGTCGAAGGCCAGCGGGCCGAGGCCGAGAAGACCCAGAAATCAATGGTCAAAGGGTTCCTTGTTGGCCTTGTCGGGGTGTTTTTGTTGCTCAGCTTCCTGTTTCGCTCCTATGTCGAACCGCTGGTGGTGATGCTGATCATCCCGCTGTCGCTGGCCGGATCGATCTTTGGCCATATGATCATGGGGCTGAATTTCTCGATGCCCAGTATGCTGGGGTTTGTGGCGCTGGCGGGGGTTGTGGTGAACAACTCGATCCTGCTGGTGGATTTCGTCAAACACGAACACGGCGAGGCGCTGACCGTTGCACACGCCGCATCACTTGCGGCACGGGCGCGGTTCAGAGCGATCTTCCTGACCTCGATCACCACAATTGTCGGGTTGCTGCCGATCCTGCTGGAAACCAGCCTTCAGGCACAAATCCTGATCCCGCTGGTGACCAGCCTTGCCTTTGGCCTGTTGTCGGCCGGTCTGATCGTGCTGTTCGTTCTGCCTGCCATCTATTCGATACTGGATGACATGGGGCTAAGCACACTGGCCCGCGAACGCAAACTGGCAGAACAAGGCAAACCGACTGCCGCGTAATAAAAAAGGGGGGCAAAACTGCCCCCCTTAGCTATCCGTTACAATGATCCGGTTAGTGCGTCGCAGGTGTTACCATCGCATCAATCACAGCCTTCATGGTGATGCCGCCAACCGCTGCTCCGGACGCATCGGTGATCGCTGCTGCGCTTTCCCCCAAATCCGTCATTTTCTTGGCTGCTAATTCCAGACTGCTGCCACTGGGAACTTTCAGGTCCGTCGAGCCAGCATCAGATGACATAATCGTATCCACCTTGATCACGCGCCCACGATTCACCTCTTTCACAAAGTCCGAGATATAGGCATCCGCAGGGTTCAGCACAATTTCCTGACCGGTGCCTTGCTGAATAACCGCACCATCGCGCAGAATGGCGATACGGTCGCCCAGACGCAGGGCTTCGTCCAGATCGTGGGTGATGAAAACGATGGTCTTGTGCAGTTCTTCCTGCAATTCCAGCAGGATGGTTTGCATATCCATACGGATCAACGGGTCCAGCGCCGAAAACGCCTCGTCCATCAACAGGATGTCGGCGTCATTGGTCAGGGCACGGGCAAGGCCCACGCGCTGCTGCATACCGCCGGACAACTGGTTGGGATAGTTGTCTTCAAACCCGTCCAGCCCCACGCGGCTTAGCCAATGTCTGGCACGCTCTTCGGATTCGCCACGGGCAACGCCCTGAAGTTCAATTCCGAAAAGGGTGTTGTCGATCACCGTGCGATGCGGCAACAGGGCGAATTTCTGGAACACCATCGCCGTTTTATGGCGACGAAATTCCTGCAAGTCGGATTTAGACATCTGACAAACGTCCTGCCCCTGATAGATCACTTCGCCTGCCGTTGGTTCAATCAGGCGGTTGATGTGACGGATCATGGTCGATTTCCCCGACCCCGACAGCCCCATGATCACCTGGATTTTCGCCGATGGCATGTGGATATTGATGTCTTTCAGACCCAACACATGCCCGTGCTTGGCATTCAATTCATCCTTGGACATACCGTTTTTGACGGCGTCGATGTATTTTTCACCATGTGGACCAAAGATTTTGTAAAGGCCTTTAACCTCGATACTGTTATCAGCCATGAACC
>CAZIDQ010000110.1:3401-9000 GCA_964538015.1 uncultured Marinosulfonomonas sp. | reverse complement strand
GATCCGTTTCGTCAGGGCGGCGGCAAGCCCTTTACAAAAGCCGACCGGTCGCGTTTCCTTTCATCGCTGGATACTGAAATACAAAAAGCGATGAAAGAAGACACGGATGGGGCAAGTTAAGGCTGTTATCTACGACATTGGTCAGGTGCTGATCGAATGGCATCCTGAACGGTTTTACGATCGTGCCATTGGGGTGGACCGCCGTAAGGCACTGTTTGCGGCGGTTGATCTGTACGGGGTGAACGATCAGGTTGATCGCGGCGCGCCGTTTCGCGATTCCTTTTATGCGCTGGCCGACAAGCACCCCGAATACGGTGATGAAATCCGCATGTGGCATGACCGCTGGCTGGATATGGCCAGTCCCGAAATCCCGTGGTCCGTGCGCCTGTTGCGGACCATTCGGGCCAAGGGGATGCCGGTATTTGCCCTGTCGAATTTTGGTATCGAGCCGTTCGAAACCGCAATGCTGCACTATCCGTTTTTCAACGAATTCGATCAGAAATATGTGTCGGGTTATCTGCGGATGATGAAGCCCGATAACGACATTTATGCCGCGTTAGAGGCCGGTTGCGGCCTGCCCCCCGAAACCCTGCTGTTCACTGATGACCGGCCCGAAAACATCGAAACCGCCGCAAAACGTGGCTGGAGTACGCATCTGTTTGAAGGACCGGAAGGCTGGGCGCGGGCATTGGTTGACCACGGGGTTTTATCAGAGCAAGAGGCCGGATTATGACATTTGAAATCATCGGATTTGACGAAGGGCAGGCGCTGCTGGACTGGAACAATCTGGGCACGGCTTTGACCAAGGCGCACACTCTGCCAAAGGCCGAAATTGCCGACACGCTGCTCTATCGCGGAAAGGATACGCTGCTTTCACGGGCGGCGTGGATCGACGGGTTGGGGCTGGCGACCAAGGCGGCGACGATCTTTCCCGACAATCCGGCGCAGGGTAAACCGGTGGTTAACGGGGCTGTTAACCTGTTTTCGGACGACACCGGCGAATTGGAAGCCCTGATAGATTTCCATCTGGTGACCAAATGGAAAACGGCGGGTGACAGCCTGCTTGCGGCCAAACATCTGGCCCGCCCCGACAGCCGCAACATCCTGATTATCGGGGCTGGCACCGTGGGCCGGTCCCTGCGCGAAGCCTATGGCGCGGGTTTCCCCGATGCCAGTTTCACCGTCTGGAACCGCACGCCGGAAGGGGCGCAAAAGATGGCCGCGGAATATCCTGATACCCGCGCGGTGGGTGATCTGGAAGCAGCGGTCAGGGCGGCGGATATTGTCACCTCGGCCACGATGGCAACCGAACCGCTGATTATGGGCGACTGGTTGCAAGCGGGGCAGCACATCGACCTGATCGGCGCCTACCGCCCCGACATGCGCGAAGCCGATGATACGGCCATCCAGCGGGCGCGGCTGTTTGTGGACAGTCGCGACACAACGGTAGACCATATCGGTGAATTGATGATGCCGATTGCCAGCGGGGCAATCACGGAAAATGATGTGATTGCCGATTTCTATGACTTGGCAACGCCCGCATTTATGCGCAATGATAACGACGAGATTACATTGTTTAAAAACGGCGGCGGGGCGCATCTGGATTTGATGGTCAGCCGTTATATTATGGATGCATGGAGAGAGAGATGATTTCCGCCAAACAGATTGCCGATTTCAAACGTGACGGGGTTGTCAAACTGGACGGGGTATTTGCCGACTGGGTTGATGTAATGGCCGCTGGCGTGGCGCGCAATCTGGCGAAACCCGGTGAATATGCATCCGAGAATGACGTCAAAAAGGGGCGGTTTTTCGATGACTATTGCAACTGGACCCGCATCCCGGAATTTGAACGTATCGTGCGCGAAAGTCCGGCCGCCGAACTGGCTGCGCAGATCATGCAATCCGATACCGCGCAATTCTTCCACGATCATGTTCTGGTCAAGGAAAACGGCACCCCCACGCCAACCCCTTGGCATCAGGACGGCCCCTATTATTTCGTCGAGGGCGAACAAACCGTCAGCATGTGGATACCGCTGGATCCTGTGGATGAGGCCAGCCTACGTTTCATCGCCGGATCGCATAAATGGGACCGTATGGTCAGGCCGGTCAGCTGGGCCGATGATAGTGATTTTTACGAGGGTGATCACGACTGGATCTCGGTGCCCGACCCCGATACCGATCCGGACGGAATGAAGGTGCTGGAATGGCCGATGCAGCCTGGTGATGCGGTGCTGTTTGACTATCGCACGGTACACGGGGCGCGCGGGAATATGTCGGGTCGCACCCGCCGCGCATTGTCCCTGCGCTGGGTCGGGGATGATGCACGTTATGTGGAACGACCGGGGCGCACGTCGCCTCCTTTTCCGGGGCACGGGATGGTTGCGGGTCAGCGCCTGCGTGAAGACTGGTTTCCGGTCATTCGGGGGCAGGGTTGATGCTTTGGGTTTTGGGGGTGCTATTGGCGATCGTTGCCATCATCGTGTTGCCCTTGCTGATTGCGCACCGCCGCCGCCATCCAATGGACCAAGCCGCACGAGCGCAGGCAACGGGTAAGTTTGCCGATCTGCCCAGCGGCAAAACCTATTACGATTGGCACGGTCCGATCAATGGCCCGATTGCGGTGTGCGTCCACGGGCTGACCACGCCCAGCTATGTCTGGCGCGCCGTTGAAGATGGGCTAAAGATGATGGATTACCGCGTGCTGACCTATGATTTATACGGGCGTGGTTATTCCGACCGCGTTTCCGGCCCGCAAAATGCCGATTTCTTTATCACCCAGCTAGAGGAGTTGCTGGAAGATCAGGACGTCGAGGGCGGTATTATGCTGCTGGGCTATTCAATGGGCGGGGCGATAGCGACCTTCTATGCCGCAAAAAATCCCGATATGCTGGAGCGGCTGATATTGATTGCCCCCGCCGGGCTGGGCGTGAATTCGGACAGGTTGCAGGACTTTATCATCAAAACACCGGTCATTGGCGATTGGCTGATGATGGTTATTGGCGGGTATTTGTTACGCAAAGGGATCAGGGCGGATTCTGCCACGCCATCGGCTATTCCCGATATCTATGATCGCCAGATTGCGGATACCTATGTGCGGGGGTTTTTGCCAGCAGTGCTGTCCAGTATGCGCAACCTGTTGTCGCGGCCACTTGATGAAGAACACCGCACCATTGCGAGTGCCAACATTCCTGTGGCGGCGATCTGGGGCGAGGCGGATGCGGTCATTCCGCTGTCCGGCCTTGGAAAACTAACCGAGCTGAACCGCGCAGTCCGCCAAACGATGGTTGCAGACGCCCCTCATTCTTTGACGTATACCTACCCGAAGGATGTGATCAAAGCGATTCAGGAATGCTTGCGCGAAGTGTAACGGATGTCGGAAACCCTGCTGGAAATATACGCCCGTCTGGTGGCCAAGGGAACGCTGACAGCGGATTCGGCGCAACAGGCGGCTTTGCCCGCGCTGGAAGATATCCGCGTGCATCTGGAGGCCGCCAAAACCCGTAAACGCGGGATCCTTGGCGGGCTGTTCCACAAACCAGAAGAGGTACCGCAGGGCCTGTATATGTGGGGCGGGGTCGGACGCGGGAAATCCATGCTGATGGATTTGTTTGTCGATAATCTAGCCATTGATGAAAAGCGCCGCGTGCATTTCCATGCTTTTATGCAAGAGGTGCACGAGGGCATGAACGCTGCCCGCAAGCGCGGGGTGGATGATGCGATAGCGCCAGTGGCCGAAGGGATTGCACAGCAAGTGCGCCTGCTGGCCTTTGACGAAATGCAGATCAACGACATCACTGATGCGATGATCGTCGGCCGTCTGTTCGAGGCGTTGTTTGCGGCGGGGGTGGTGGTAGTGACCACATCGAACCGCCCGCCTGATGACCTGTACAAAGACGGGTTGAACCGGCAATTGTTTGTGCCCTTTATTGATCTGATCAAACAACAGATGGTGGTGCATGAACTGGCCAGCCCCACCGATTACCGGCAGGACCGTCTGGGTGGTGTGCGCAGCTATTTCGTGCTGCACGGCCCCAAGGCGCGATCAGCGCTGGATACGGTGTGGAAAGAATTGACCGGCGGGGCCAAAGGCGAGCCGCTGACCCTGCGAGTGAAGGGGCGCGATGTGGTGTTGCCGCGGTTTCATAACGGGGTGGCGCGGGCGCGGTTCTTTGATTTGTGCGGCACGGCCTTGGGCGCGGCGGACTATCTGGCAATTTGTGATGTGGCGCGTGTGCTGGTGCTGGACGACATTCCGCTATTGTCACGTAGCAACTTCAACGAGGCCAAGCGGTTCGTCACCCTGATTGACACCCTGTACGAGGCCCATGTGCGCCTGATCTGCACGGCAGCCGCCCTGCCGGAGATGTTGTATGTAGAAGGCGACGGCGCGTTCGAGTTTGAGCGCACCGCCAGCCGTTTGCGTGAAATGATGGGGGCCGAGTGGGCTGAAGGTTAGGCCGCCTGCCGGTCCTTCTTGTCCTCGATATTGGCAAGGAAGCCGGCACAGCCGATCTGGATGAAATAGGCAAACATCACCGGCAGGATGAAGGTTGCACCGTAGATATCCACACTAAACACCGCAAGGATCAGCGCCAGCGTGATATAGCGCGTGGCGATGTGCCAAAAGACGGCTTTGTCATCGGGCGAACGATCGGTCAGTTTGATCGCAACGGTGAAGGTGACGGCGTAAAAGGTCGCCGTGGCCAGCGCGGCCTTTAGCAGATCCATGCCCGACACCTGAAACAGCAATTGCGATGTTTTCAGCGAGAACAGGTAAAAAACAATCGCAAACATCGTCGCCTTGGAGATCAGCGGCTGGTATTTGCCGGTAAAGCTGACCACTGATGGCAGAAATGCCAATGCGATGCGGCTAAGCACAAAGGGGATCACGATCAGGATCATAAAAGGGGCAAAGGGTTTGATGCTTTTGCCTGCGCCAATACCGGTAATGCCGCTAAGGTCCACGGGGGGGAACAGCGGGGCGGCCAGAGTGTAGTATTGGCCAAAGATCAGGGTGACAGGCAGCAGTAGCGCAAGGTTCAGCATGAAGATGACAAAGCCGACTTTGACGTTGGCGCCGCTGATTTTAATCCACATCATCACCATGCCGCCACCGGGCAGAAGGGCCAGCAGGAACAGGGCGGCGGCGATGCCGATATCCTGACTGGCGTAGCCGATCAATAGGGCCACTGTGGTCAGCAGCAGGTAGTTGATCCACAGGTTTTTGATAATCGCACCGGTGTGGGTTTTGATGATTTTGAAATCCGAGAAGTGGAATTTGAACAAGCTGGGCGTGACAAGGAAAATCCCCGCGACAAGGCAAACAGCCGAAGAGAATTTGAAGCCGCCGGTCAAATAGCCGGTGGCAAGGCCAAGGACGATAGCAGAGACAACAAGCGCGATCTGTTTCATGGTGATTCCTGTATAATTAGTTGCGCGGAAAATAGGGGCTGAAGCGGGAAAGGGAAGAGCTTGCATTCACATTGCTGAATATGTCGCAGGCAGGGTTGAAGGAATGGAGGCCCTGACGGGCCGCTTTACGGTTTGCGCCCTAGCGGGCGCGCATGCCTCCGGCGGAGGTATTTGGGAAAAGAAGAAG
>CAZIDQ010000110.1:0-3301 GCA_964538015.1 uncultured Marinosulfonomonas sp. | reverse complement strand
AGGGTTGCGGCCTCGCCGGGGATGGAGACTGCGTGCAGGGATTTGGCATGTTTGGCCAGCGGGCGCAAATAACCGGTGATGTCTTTGGTGTTCAGCATACCGCAAATCAGGTGCAGCGGGCGGGTTGGCAGGCGGGTCAGGGCCTCGGACAGGGCATGTCCGGCGGCGGGGTTGTGCCCCCCATCCAGCCAGAGCTCCGCTGTGTCAGCGAGGTCCACCAGCGGGCCGTGTTGTAGGCGTTGCAGGCGGGCCGGCCATTTGGCGTTTGTCACGGCGGCCTCAATGGCCGTTTCGTCAAAACCCAACTGGCGCAGGGCGGCGATGGCGATACCGGCGTTCTGGATCTGGTGCGCGCCGATCAGGGCGGGCAGGGGCAGGTCCAGCAGGCCGGTTTCATCCTGATAGATCAAGCGACCGCGTTCTTCCCAAACATGCCAGTGCTGGCCATGCACCATCAGCGGCGCGCCAAGGCGGTTGGCGGTGGCCTCGATCACCTCCAGGGCCTCGTCCGGTTGCGGTCCGACAATGCAGGGCACGCCGCGTTTGATGATGCCCGCCTTTTCGCCCGCGATTTCGGTCAGGGTATTACCCAGAAACTGGGTGTGGTCGATGGAGACCGGCGTGATCACGGTCAGCGCCGGTTTGTCCACCACGTTGGTTGCGTCCATCTTGCCGCCAAGGCCGACCTCGAGCAGGGTGTAATCGGCAGGTGTTTCGGCAAAACCCAGCAGGGCAGCAGCGGTGGTGATTTCGAAATAGGTGATCGTATCGCCGTTGTTGGCGCTATAGCAGCGGTCCAGCAGATCGGTCAGCGCGGGTTCGGAGATATGTTTGCCCGCCAGCGTGATGCGTTCGTGAAAGCGCGCCAGATGCGGCGAGATATAGGCGTGAACCGATTTCCCCGCACCTTCTAAACCGGCGCGGATCATGGCCTGTGTTGACCCTTTGCCATTGGTGCCCGCGATATGGATCACGGGGGGCAATTTGCGTTCGGGATGGCCAAGGGTGGCCAGCAGCGGATCAATACGGTCAAACGTCAGGTCGATGACTTTGGGGTGCAGCGTCATCATCCGCTCAAGGATGATGTCCGAGGTGGGCGTGCTCACTTGTCTTCCGCAGGTTGGGCGGGGGTTTCGACGGTGTCCTTGGGGGCGGGCAGATCACCCATCACCGGTGGTGTCATTCCCATCAGCATTCGCACGATGGTGACCAGTTCGTCGCGCATGTCCTTGCGGTGGGTCACGCGGTCCAGCATGCCGTGGTCCAGCAGGTATTCCGACCGCTGGAACCCTTCGGGCAGTTTTTCACCGATGGTCTGCTCAATCACCCGCGCGCCGGCAAAACCGATCAGGGCGTTTGGTTCGGCAATCTGCACATCGCCCAGCATCGCATAGGACGCGGTGACCCCGCCGGTTGTCGGATGGGTCAGCACAACGATATAGGGCAGGCCTGCCTCGCGCAGCATTTGCACGGCGACCGTGGTGCGGGGCATTTGCATCAGGGACAGGATACCCTCTTGCATCCGCGCGCCACCGGCGGCGGAGAACAGGATAAAGGGGCGTTTGGCGGCCACGGCGCGTTCGGCAGCGGCGATGATGGCGTTGCCGACATACATGCCCATCGAGCCACCCATAAAGCTGAAGTCCTGCGCGGCGGCGACAACGGGGGTGCGGCCGATTTCGCCTTCAACCACCAGAATGGCATCTTTTTCGCCGGTGTTCTTTTGCGCGGTCTTCATCCGTTCGGGATATTTTTTCTGATCCTTGAAGGTCAGCGGGTCCAGCGGCACATCCGGCACGCCGATTTCGGTAAAAATACCGCCATCAAACAGATGCTCGAACCGTTCGCGCGGGGTGATGCGCATGTGGTGGCTACATTCGCCACAAACCTGCTGGTTTTCCTTCAGCTCGCGGTGAAACAGCATGGTGCCGCACTCGGGGCATTTGGTCCACAGGTTGTCCGGCGTTTCGCGACGCGAAAACAGCGAGTTGATCGTGGGGCGAACGTAGTTGTTGATCCAGTTCATCGGGTCGGCACCTATGCAGTGTTTTTGTTAACTTCCGAGATAAGCTGCGTTTGGGGAAATTGCAATCAGCGGTCAAGCGCAATGCGCAGAATCCGCCAGATAACCAGCAATAAAAGCAGATCCATGCCCAGCGCCAAAGGCAGTTCAGCCGTATCCGCCTTGTTGAAGGGTGTCACATACAGGGCCAGCCCCGTAATGGTGTCCTGCACCGATACAAACAACAGCGCAAAGATGTTGTTGGCAAAATGGAGGCCAATCGCGGCCCCCAGACTGCCGGTTCTTTGCACCAGATCGGCGGCAATCAGGGCGATGGTAAAGGTCACCCCGATCACCAGCCATTTATTGCTGCCCATCGCCGGATCCCAGTGCAGCGCGGCGAACAGGGCGGCGGGCAGGATCATCCAGACAATTGGCGATTTGAACCGCACGGCCAGTTGTTGTTGCAGATAACCGCGAAAGATCAACTCCTCGGCGCTGGTCTGGATCAGGATCAGCGGGATGGCATAGGGCAGATAGCGCAGCCATTCATCCAGCGGCAGGTTGGGCTGCACAGGCTGGAACCACAGCATAACCGCGCTATAGACGGCCATGATCAGCAGCACCGTGATGGTCGCCGTCAGAAACCCGCGGATGGTTACATCCAGCGGCCCAAACAACGTACCCGGCCCGCGCATATGGCAGGCAGGTGCGGCGATGATCGGGCCCAGCGCCATGCCCGCAAAGGTAAACAGCATGATCAGGGTCGGCACTGCGCCCTGCACCGTTAGCACCCCGTTGGCCCAGCGCAAGAACCCCATCGGAAAGGTGACAATGAACCCCGCCCAGAACACCAGCCCCGTGAAACCGGCGTAAATGAACAGGATCAGCAGGATGCCAAGGATCAGTCGCCAGATTTGCGGATACAGGCGGGCGGGGGCGATATAGGCGTTGAATTCGGGTGTGCGCATGGTGGGGCAGCATTCAGCAATGTTTGGGGTTGCGCAAGGTGAAAATGTGGTCAGACTGTTGCGCAGGAGGCCCCCTATGTTAATCAAAGAACCGTTCCCCATCGCTAAGGTCCGCGTGCCGGTAAAACGCGCCAAAACGCTTGATCCCGCCAAGGTGCAGGAAATCGCCGAAAGCATGCTGGAAGAGGGCCAGACCACGCCCATTCGGGTGCGTAAATCCAAGGACGGCTATGTGCTGATCGAGGGGCTGCACCGGCTGGAGGCGCTAAAGGCGCTGGGCGAGGAAACGGTCGAGGGGTATCTGGTGCGGGCGGTGCTGCATTAGAGG
>CAZIDQ010000109.1:0-9006 GCA_964538015.1 uncultured Marinosulfonomonas sp. | reverse complement strand
GAATTCCACTCCTCCTCGTTCCTGCAAGGGCACAATGCGGAGTATATCGAGCAGCTTTATGCGCAATACGCCAATGACCCGAACGCGGTTGATGCGGCGTGGCAGGCGTTTTTCAAGGAATTGGGCGACGATGATATGGCCGTCAAGGCCGAGGCCGCCGGCCCGTCATGGGCGCGCGCCGACTGGCCGCCGGTCCCGAATGATGATCTGACCCATGCGCTGGATGGCCAATGGCCGACAGACGAGGTCAAACCCGCGCAAGTGGCCGAGAAAATTCTGGCCAAGGCCGAGGAAAAGGGCGTTCAGGTTTCCGATGACCAGATCAAGCGCGCCGTGCTGGACAGCATCCGCGCCCTGATGATCATCCGCGCCTATCGCATCCGTGGCCATCTGGCCGCCGATCTGGACCCGCTGGGGCTGGCCGGTGAAAAACACCACCCCGAGCTGGACCCTGCATCCTATGGCTTTACCGAAGCTGACATGGATCGCGCTATTTTTATCGACAATGTGCTGGGCCTGCAAATGGCCTCGATGCGCCAGATTGTCGAGATCCTGAAGCGTACCTATTGCGGCACCTTTGCCCTGCAATACATGCATATTTCCGATGCCGAACAGGCCGGTTGGCTGAAGGAACGGATTGAGGGCTACGGCAAGGAAATCGCCTTTTCCCGCGAGGGTCGCAAGGCAATCCTGAACAAACTGGTCGAGGCCGAGGGGTTCGAGAAATTCCTGCATGTGAAATACATGGGCACCAAGCGGTTCGGTCTGGATGGCGGCGAAAGCCTGATCCCCGCGATGGAGCAGATCATCAAGCGCGGCGGCGATCTGGGGGCCAAGGAAATCGTCATCGGTATGCCCCACCGTGGCCGTCTTTCGGTGTTGGTCAATGTGATGGCCAAGCCATATCGCGCCGTGTTCAACGAATTTCAGGGCGGTAGTTTCAAGCCCGAAGATGTGGATGGCTCGGGCGATGTGAAATATCACCTCGGGGCGTCCTCGGACCGCGAGTTTGGCGGCGATTCAGTGCACCTTTCGCTCACCGCCAACCCCAGCCACCTTGAGGCTGTGAACCCCGTGGTGCTGGGTAAATCCCGTGCCAAGCAGGACCAGAAGTTCGATAAGGAACGTGCCTCGGTGATCCCGTTATTGCTGCATGGCGATGCGGCCTTTGCAGGCCAAGGGGTGATTTCGGAATGTTTCGGCATGTCGGGTCTGGTGGGACATCGCACAGGCGGCACCATCCACATCGTGGTCAACAACCAGATCGGATTTACCGCCGCACCGCATTTTTCCCGCTCGTCGCCCTACCCGACCGACATTGCGATGATGGTCGAAGCGCCGATTTTCCATGTGAACGGTGACGATCCCGAAGCCGTGGTTCACGCCGCCAAAGTGGCCACCGAGTTCCGCCAGAAGTTCCACAAGGACGTGGTGATCGACATTTTCTGTTATCGCCGATTTGGCCATAACGAGGGGGACGAGCCGATGTTCACCAACCCCCTGATGTACAAAAAGATCAAAACCCAGAAAACCACGCTTCAACTATATACCGAACGCCTGATCCGTGACGGGCTGATCCCCGAGGGCGAGATCGAGGAAATGAAAACCGCATTTCAGGCCCACCTGAACGAGGAATTCGAGGCCGGTAAGGACTATAAACCGAACAAGGCCGACTGGCTGGATGGCCGCTGGAAACACCTGTCCAAACATCAGGATGACTACCAGCGCGGCCAAACCGCGATCCCCGAAGAAACCTATGCCGATGTCGGCGCATCGCTGACCCACATTCCCGATGGCTATCCGGTGCATAAAACCGTTGCCCGGATGCTGGGTGCGAAAAAAGCAATGATCGACGATGGCAAAGGCATCGACTGGGCCACCGGTGAGGCGCTGGCGTTTGGCTCGTTGCTGACCGAAGGCTTCCCTGTCCGTCTGGTGGGGCAGGATTCAACCCGCGGCACGTTTAGCCACCGCCATTCGGCCCTGATCAATCAGGACGACGAGGACCGTTATTACCCGCTGAACAACATCCGTGGCGGGCAGGCCCATTACGAGGTCATCGACTCGATGCTGTCGGAATACGCGGTGCTGGGGTTTGAATACGGCTATTCGCTGGCCGAACCCAATGCCCTGACATTATGGGAAGCGCAGTTTGGTGATTTTGCCAACGGCGCGCAGATCATGTTCGATCAGTTCATATCATCTGGCGAACGTAAATGGTTGCGCATGTCAGGCCTTGTCTGCCTGCTGCCTCATGGTTTTGAGGGGCAAGGACCGGAGCATTCCTCGGCCCGTCTGGAACGGTTTTTGCAAATGAGCGCCGAAGATAACTGGATCGTCGCCAACTGCACCACGCCGGCCAACTATTTCCACCTGTTGCGTCGCCAGATGCACCGCACTTACCGCAAGCCGCTGATCCTGATGACACCCAAATCCCTGCTGCGCCACAAACGCGCTGTGTCGGACAAGGCGGAATTCATCACCGGTTCATCCTTTCACCGTATCCTTTGGGATGACGCGCAAAAGGGCACGTCCGAAACCAAACTGGTGGCCGACAGCAAAATCAAACGCGTGGTGCTGTGTTCGGGCAAGGTTTACTATGACCTGCTGGACGAACGTGAAAAACGCGGGCTGAATGACGTTTACCTGCTGCGAGTCGAACAATTCTATCCCTTCCCCGCCATGGCCATGTCCACGGAACTGGGCCGCTTCAAGAACGCCGATATCGTCTGGTGTCAGGAGGAACCCAAAAATCAGGGCGCCTGGACCTTTATGGAACCCAACATCGAATGGATCCTTGGCCGTATCAGAGCCAAAATCAAACGCCCCGCCTATGCTGGCCGCCCTGCTTCGGCATCGCCCGCCACCGGCCTTGGCAAAACCCACAAAGCACAACAAGCGACGTTGATTGACAACGCGCTGACGATCAAAGGATAAACCCATGACCATCGAAATCCGCGTCCCCACCCTTGGCGAATCCGTGACCGAAGCCACCGTCGCCACATGGTTCAAGAAACCCGGCGATGCCGTCGCCGTTGACGAAATGCTGTGCGAGCTGGAGACCGACAAGGTCACCGTCGAAGTGCCCTCGCCTGCCGCTGGCGTGATGGCCGAAATCGTCGCAGCCGAGGGCGCGACCGTTGGCGTCGACGCCCTGCTGGCCACACTGACCGAGGGCGCAGGTGCCAAACCCGCTCCGGCGGCCGCGGCCCCTGCCCCCGCTGCAACACCGGCAAAACCCGCCAGCACCGTTGACGTGATGGTCCCCACCCTTGGTGAATCCGTGACCGAGGCCACCGTTGCCACATGGTTCAAGCAGGTTGGTGATACCGTGGCGCAGGACGAAATGCTGTGCGAGCTGGAAACCGACAAGGTCTCGGTCGAGGTTCCCGCCCCCGCCGCCGGCACCCTGACCGAAATCATCGCGCCTGACGGGGCAACCGTGCAGGCCGGCGGCAAACTCGCCGTGATCGCCACAGGTGCCGGCGCATCTGCCCCTATCAGCGCTCCGGCCCCTGCAGCCGCCCCCGCTGCACAGACCACCGGTAAGGACGTTGAAAACGCCCCCTCGGCCAACAAACTGATGGCCGAAAAGGGGCTGAGTGCCGATCAGGTCACCGGCACCGGCAAGGATAGCCGCATCATGAAAGAGGACGTTCTAAACGCCGCCACCAAACCGGCCTCCGCACCTGCAGCAGCCCCCGCCGCCACCCCGCGCGCGCCGGTCTCGGCCGATGATGCCAGCCGCGAGGAACGGGTGAAAATGACCCGCCTGCGCCAAACCATCGCGCGCCGCCTGAAGGAATCCCAGAACACCGCCGCCATGCTGACCACCTATAACGAGGTCGACATGGGCGCGGTGATGGACATCCGCAAAGAATACAAAGAGCTGTTCCTGAAGAAACACGGCGTCAAACTGGGCTTTATGTCGTTCTTTACCAAGGCCTGCATTCATGCGCTGAACGAGGTACCCGATGTGAACGCCGAAATCGACGGCACCGATGTGGTCTATAAAAACTACGTCCACATGGGCGTGGCCGTCGGCACCCCCAACGGCCTTGTGGTACCGGTGGTGCGCAATGCCGACCAGATGTCATTCGCCGCGATCGAGAAAAAGATCGCCGAGCTGGGTCAAAAAGGCGTGGCGGGAAAGCTGTCGATGGCCGAAATGCAGGGTGGCACATTCACACTGTCCAACGGCGGCGTCTACGGCTCCCTAATGTCATCCCCCATCCTGAACCCGCCGCAATCGGGCATCTTGGGCATGCACAAAATTCAGGACCGCCCGATGGCGATCAACGGCGAAGTCGTGATCCGCCCGATGATGTATCTGGCGCTCAGCTATGACCACCGGATCGTGGACGGCAAAGGGGCGGTGACCTTCCTTGTGCGGGTGAAAGAGGCGCTTGAAGATCCGCGCCGGTTGTTGATGGATTTGTAAACAGCGGCGGGGTGAACCCCGCCCTACGGGCAATCTGTAGGGTGGGGTTCACCCCACCAATACCCAAAGGTTACCATGACCCCAGAACTCACCATCCTCACCTACGCCGCCCTGCTACAGGTCGCCCAACTGGCCCTGACCATCCTGTTTGTCGATGCCCAGACCGGTCTGGAATATGGCGCCGGTCCCCGTGATACGCCGCACCAGAAAACCGGCATCGCCGGCCGTCTGGACCGCGCGCTGGATAATCACTACGCCGCGCTGGCCCTGTTCACCATCGCCGTGTTGGTCATCACACTGGGCGACAAATCCACCCAACTGACCATCACCTGCGCCTGGACCTATCTGATCGCCCGCATCCTCTATGTCCCGGCCTATCTCAGCGGCATCCCCTACCTGCGTTCGCTGATCTGGACCGCCGGTATCGGCGCCACCGTCACCATGCTGATCACGGCCCTGATCTGATGCATCTTTGTTCTATAAATATCCCGGGGGTGAATTGGCGGCACGCCAAGAGGGGGCAGCGCCCCCTACCCCCGCCCGACACAAACCATACCCAAATCAGACCCTATTTTTCCCCAAGGAGAATCCCAAATGCCATCCTATGACGTGATCATCATCGGCGGCGGCCCCGGCGGCTATGTCTGTGCCATCCGCTGCGCCCAACTGGGCCTGAAAACCGCCTGTGTCGAGGGGCGCGAAACCCTTGGCGGCACCTGCCTGAACGTGGGCTGCATTCCGTCCAAGGCTCTGCTGCACGCCTCCCACATGCTGCACGAGGCCGAGCATAATTTTGTTAAAATGGGCCTGAAGGGCAAATCCCCATCGGTCGACTGGCCCCAGATGCAATCCTATAAGGATGACGTGATCGGCCAGAACACCAAGGGCATCGAGTTCCTGTTCAAAAAGAACAAGATCGACTGGATCAAAGGCTGGGCCAGCATCCCGGCGGCGGGCAAGGTTCAGGTCGGCGATGAGGTCTATGACGCCAAGAACATCATCATCGCCACCGGCTCCGAGGCCTCCTCTCTGCCCGGTGTTGAAGTGGATGAAAAGATTGTCGTCACCTCGACCGGCGCGTTGTCGCTGCCCAAGGTGCCAAAGAAAATGGTCGTCATTGGCGCCGGTGTGATCGGCCTTGAAATGGGCTCGGTCTATGCCCGTCTGGGGGCCGAGGTGACGGTAGTTGAATTCCTTGACCACATCACCCCCGGCATGGATTTTGAAATCTCCAAGGCCTTTGCCCGCAGCCTGAAAAAGCAGGGGCTGAAATTTGTTCTGGGGGCGGCCGTACAATCGGTTTCCACCACCAAAACCAAGGCCAAAGTCACCTATAAACTGCGCAAGAACGACAAAGAGGCCATTCTTGATGCCGACGTGGTTCTGGTCGCTACAGGTCGCAAACCCTTCACCGACGGGCTGGGCCTTGAGTCGCTCGGGGTTGAAACCTCGCCCCGCGGCCAGATCCAGACCAACGCCCAATGGGCCACCAATGTCGCCGGTATCTACGCCATTGGCGATGCCATCGACGGCCCGATGCTGGCCCACAAGGCCGAGGACGAAGGCATGGCTGTGGCCGAGGTTCTGGCAGGCAAGGCAGGGCATGTGAACTATGGCGTGATCCCCGGCGTGGTCTACACCAACCCCGAGGTCGCCACCGTTGGCCAGACCGAAGAACAACTGAAAGAGGCAGGTCGCGCCTATAAGGTTGGCAAGTTTTCCTTCATGGGCAACGGCCGCGCCAAGGCGATGTTTGCCGGTGAAGGGTTCGTGAAAATTCTGGCCGATCAGGCGACAGACCGGATTCTGGGCGCGCATATCCTTGGCCCCAACGCCGGCGAAATGATCCACGAGATTTGCGTGGCAATGGAATTTGGTGCCTCCGCTCAGGACATCGCCCTAACCTGCCACGCGCATCCCACCTGTTCCGAAGCCGTGCGCGAAGCTGCACTGGCCTGCGGGGACGGGGCCATCCACGCCTGATGCGCGTACGTGCCCTGAAAGGTTGGACACAAAGCTATCACCCCGCGCTAAAAGTGGCGCGGGGTGATCAACTACAGGCCATCAAGAAAGACGATGACGGCTGGCAGGGCTGGGTTTGGTGCACCAGTGACAGCGGCTTGTCCGGCTGGTTGCCAGTGCAGGTGTTTGATGCACTAAATATTGGCGAGACAAACATCGCAACAAAAGACTTTGACACAACAGAATTAACCGTTTCCACCGGTGAAATACTATTTGTTACCAGCCGTTTGAATGGGTGGTCATGGTGCCGGAATGATCAAGGGAAAGAAGGTTGGGTTCCCGATGACAATCTGGAAATGATCACGTAGCATCAAACCAGTGACAGCACCGTGAAAACGCCGGATTCCCGCCACTGCAATGTAGCTTCCGCGAGAGCAGACTTACCCGACCACCCTGTGGCCACGCCCGCGCAGGCAACGAAACACAATCTTGTCCCGCTCGGTTTTAATATTTTGGCTGTCTTCGGCTGATCCAAGCAAACCACCGATAACTGCCCCTGCAATCAGGCCCCCTGCCCTGTCGCTATCGGATTCAGAAGCACCGGCAATCCCGCCTATAATTGCACCGGCAGTGCGCCCGTCATTCGTTTGCGGCTTGGTTGCGGCCAGTTGCCGACATTCATTCAAATCCCTTTGGTATCTGGCCGTTACGGGGCCATCCAGAATAGGGCGGTAAACATCATCGCTGCAGGCTGCTGTCACCAATACCATCGTCGTTAGCAAAACCGTTGTTTTTCTCACAATTCTCTCCGACATTTCATTTCATACAAAGGCCACCAAGTGCCTCCTCACTCGGTTACTTATGAACTGGAGAATTACATTACAAGTAATATCTTTTATGTTTTATTTAAATTCTTTTATGAATTAAGTTGTATAACTAGGCGCCCGCTCGTGTATATATGCTCTTAAATCCCCAAAAGGATGCCACTACTGTGATCAAACTATTTTCGTAGGACAGAACCAGACATGACGATCAGTGTAACCCTTGATATGATGCTTGTTAGACGCAAGAAAACGTCGCGAGAGCTGGCTGCGGCTATCGGGTTGTCCGAGACCAATCTATCGCTGATTAAATCCGGTAAAATAAAGGGGATGCGGTTTAGTACACTTGATGCAATTTGTGAATTTCTGGATTGCCAACCGGGTGATATCCTGACGCATCATGCAAATGACGACAACACGTCGCAGCCTTAAGCATTGGCAACGCCCCACGTCGCTTATACCCTAGTGAAAGAATCAGAATTCCCAGATGGCGAGACTTGAAAATGCAACCACCCCTGCTGAAACAACATGGCGGAAAACGCGAACGCGCATGGCAGGGGCATCCGTTTTTTAGCGGCGGGTTCAGGCCGTTTTTCCTGTCCGCTTCGCTGTTCGCCATCTTCGCGGTAACGCTGTGGCTACTTAACCTGTTGGGCCACGACCTGATCAACACCCGCCTTGCACCGGTGGAGTGGCACAAACACGAAATGCTGTTCGGCTATACCTCGGCGGTGATTGCCGGGTTCCTGTTTACGGCTGTGCCCAACTGGACCGGCCGTTTGCCGGTGGTCGGGTATCGCCTGATGGCGATCTTTGCCCTGTGGCTGGCCGGACGTGTGGCGATGTTGCTGGGCGAGGCCGTTCCATACTGGGTGACCGCCACCATCGACGCCGCTTTCCTGCCGGTTCTGGGCGCTGTGATTGCCCGTGAAATTGTCTCGGGGCAGAACTGGCGGAATGTCAAAGTAATGGTCCCCGTGCTGGGACTGGGCCTGACGAACATCTGGTTCCACATTGATGTTGCCACCGGCGGCACGGGCGCGGCCCCTGTTCGTATGGGGTTCACCGCTATCCTGATCCTGCTGATGTTGATTGGCGGGCGGATCATTCCCAGTTTCACCCGCAACTGGCTGGCACGCCAAGAACCGGGCAGAATGCCGGTGCCGTTCAACCGTTTTGATGTTGGCGTCACGGCAGGGTCGGCGCTGGCGCTGATCCTATGGGTGTTCATTGAACAACCGTTTCTTGGACCGCTGTTTGCCATTCTTGGGGCTTTGCACATCGTGCGACTGTGGCGTTGGGCTGGCTTGCGCACGCTGTCCAATCCGCTGCTGCTGGTGCTGCATGTGTTTTACGCGTTTATTCCTGTCGGTTTTCTGACGCTGGCCGCAGGGATGTGGTTTGGGCTGCCCCAAGTCAACGTGGCCGCGCTGCATGTGTTCGGCATTGGTGCTGTGGGTGGCATGACCATCGCGGTGATGGTGCGGGCCAGTCTGGGACATACCGGCCGGACGCTGGCATCCAGCGGTATCCTGAACCTTGCAATGGTGATGGTCGTCGTCAGCATGGCATTGCGCGTGACCGGTGCGATCTGGCCGGAGTATGACTGGGCCATTACCGGATCGGCACTGGCATGGATCATCGCGTTCGGGCTGTTTAGTTTCAAGATCGGCCCGTGGTTGTTAGTGCCGCGCGCCAAACGCGGTTAACCCACCAACAGCTTTAATCCCTGCGTCACATCCGTGCGCACTGCCAACCGCAAGCTGGGTTCATCCCCTGCCC
>CAZIDQ010000108.1:5459-9043 GCA_964538015.1 uncultured Marinosulfonomonas sp. | reverse complement strand
GTGGCGGGCCCGCGCAGGCCGTGGGGTGCGTAAATTCCCGAGAACCTGTATGTACAGGTGGGCACCGGGTAAATGGACCAGGATCCAGACAGAGCCAGCTCCCTTTCGGTTGAGTAAGGCCACCGGAATTGAACCCCGTTTACGAGAAAGGCAGAACCCGCCACTACCTTATCTAGGGTGCAACCTGTCTGCGAACAAGGGCGGGAGTGTGGCTGAACGCAGAAAACTTGCGCCAAATCCAGCCGATTTTGATTTATTGCAGCGGTTTTTCCCCCTTGCCGGAGTGAACCAACTATAGATTATGCTGCACTGCCGGAAGACGAATTGCGGCGTTTTGAATAATCCTGACGGAGAAATAATTATCATGACCAATTCCCCTTTACGCAATACCATCGCAACCACCCTTTCGTTGTTGGCCCTTGGCAGCGTTGGCGCACAGGCGGGCGAAACGCCTGCTGCTTTCCAGCCTGTTCTGGATGCATTTCTGGCGAGTGCCGTGTCTGATTGCAAAGATATGGATGGCGGCGAATTTGAATTATATGGCGGGGTGGGCATGGTGGCTGATTTTAACGGCGACGGTATTACCGATCCGGTTCTGGACGGGCGCGCGATGCATTGCTCGACTTCGGCAACCTTGTTCGGGGGTGGTTCGGGTGGCGATTACCTGACCGTATTTGTGTCGGGCAATGGTGGCTATCAGCAGTTCGAGTTTTTGTCGCAAGGTTACGCCGTGGTTGCGATCGGTCGTGCTCCGGTTCTGGTAATGCAAGAGCATGGCAGTTCCTGTGACATGACCGGCGGCGAACTGTGCTATGCGGCCTATAGCTGGGCAGAAGGTGCATTCCACAGTGCAGGCGGGACGATTTCCGCGACCCGGTAACGTGTCCATTATCGCAGTTTTCGGCTTGCTTTGCTGATCACAGCACGCGGCGCCCGCTTGGATAAACCAGCGGGCGCTTGCATTTTGTTCGCTGTATGTTCATGGTTGTGGCATGATGTCCAACCTTCAATCTGGCCAGTTATTGGCGCGCGGCACTTGCCGTCATCTGCACGATCTGGGCTATGCCTGCGTCACCGAACTGGTGCCCGCGCGGGGTTTGCGGGTGGATGTGATGGCGCTGGGGCCAAAGGGGCAGATTTGGGTGGTTGAATGCAAATCATCCCGTGCCGATTTTCAGACGGACCGCAAATGGCAGGGCTATCTGGAATGGTGCGACCGGTATTTCTGGGCTGTGGATCAAGACTTTGACACTGACCTGTTGCCAACCGAAACCGGCCTGATCATTGCCGACGCTTTCGATGCCGAAATCATTCGCAACGGACTGCAAACCAAACTGCCCGCCGCGCGTCGCAGCGCCCTGACGCGCAAATTCGCCCGTCATGCCGCCACCCGCCTGCAACGACTGCAAGACCCCGATGCGGGCGCTACTTTGCGCCCGTAACCGTTTTGGCCGCCGCTGTCAGTTCCTCGGCGATTTCCAGCGCCTCTTCCGGCGAGAAATCCATTGGCAGGTCGATCCCGTCCCCTTCGATATAGATGCGGACCATGCCCAGTGAGGTGGGGCCGATCTGGATATTTGCGGTGATATCGCTTTCGCTGTCGATGCTCATCTTCGGGTCTCCGGTTGAATGAAGGGCAGCGATACGCAGATTCATCCCCTTTTTCAAGCATGGCCTCTTGCAAAGCGCACAATCGGGCGCTAATTGGACACCGTGTGCCGGCGTAGCTCAGTTGGTTAGAGCGCTTGATTGTGGATCAAGAGGTCACCCGTTCAATTCGGGTCGCTGGTACCATCCTATCTGATTCCCCACAAATCCCCGTCAACCATGATCAAAGACAAACCGTTGCCTTTGGTGTAGTAACCCCTTATCTGGGCCGCCTTGCGCCCTGCCGCCCCATTTGTGAAAGACCAAAACGCCGTGACCGAAGTATCCGATCTTACAACCCCGCTGGCCCGCGCCCTGACGCGCAAAGGCTATGAAACACTGACCCCTGTGCAACAGGCGATGTCGGACCCCGATCTGGTGGGGCGCGATGCATTGGTATCGGCGCAGACCGGTTCGGGTAAAACCGTGGCCTTCGGGATTGCGATGGCCTCGACGCTGCTGGGCAGCGATGAAAACTTTGGCCGCGCCGGTGCCCCCAAGGCGCTGATCATCGCGCCAACCCGCGAATTAGCGTTGCAGGTGATGCGCGAACTGCAGTGGCTATACGCCGAAACCGGCGCGCGATTCGGGTCCTGCGTTGGCGGCATGGACGCCCGCACCGAACGGCGCACGCTGGATCGTGGTGTTCACATCGTTGTCGGCACGCCGGGCCGTCTGCGCGACCACCTGACACGCGGCGCGCTGGATCTGTCCGATTGCGCCTGTGTGGTGCTGGACGAAGCCGACGAAATGCTGGATCTGGGGTTTCGCGAAGATCTGGAATTCATTCTGGACGAAGCCCCCAAAGATCGCCGCACCCTGCTGTTTTCCGCCACAGTTTCGCGCCCGATTGCGGTGCTGGCCAAGACTTATCAGCACGATGCGGTTCGGATCGAAACCAAAGGCGACACCAAGCAACACAGCGACATTGAATATCGCGCCTTGGTGGTGAAACCGGCAGACCGCGAAAACGCGATCATCAATCTGCTGCGCTATTACGAGGCGCAAAATGCGCTGGTGTTTTGTGCAACCCGCGCCGCCGTGAACCATATGACCGCGAAATTCAACAATCGTGGCATGGCCGTTGTGGCGCTGTCGGGCGAGTTGAGCCAGAATGAGCGCACCCACGCGCTGCAATCCATGCGCGATGGTCGTGCGCGGGTTTGTATTGCCACCGATGTTGCCGCGCGCGGGATTGACCTGCCGGGCCTTGATCTGGTGATCCACGCGGACCTGCCGCAAAACAAAGAGGCGCTGTTGCACCGCTCGGGCCGCACCGGTCGGGCGGGGTCCAAAGGGGTTTCGGCCCTGATCGTGCCGATGAGCCAGCGCAAAAAGGCCGAACGCCTGTTGGGCTGGGCCAAGGTCACCGCCAAATGGGACACACCACCCACCGCCAAACAGGTCGAGGAACGCGATAACGAACGCCTGCTGGAAGGCTTCAAGGTCAGCGACGAGATGGATCTGGAATTCGTGGCCAAACTGCTGGCGGCCCATACGCCCGAACAGATTGCAGCGGCCTATATCACCCAGTATCGCGATCAGCGCTCTGCGCCGGAAGAACTGCAAACCGTTTCGGTCACAGGACCGGACGTGCGCACTCCGCGCGACGAATTTGCCGAAAGCACATGGGTTTCCCTGACCATCGGGCGCAACCAAAAGGCCGAGCCACGCTGGTTGTTGCCGATGCTGTGCCGCGCCGGTGACATCACCAAACGCGACATCGGTGCGATCCGGATGCAGCCGGACGAGACATTCGTGCAGTTGAACGCGCAGATATCGAATGATTTCATGAAGGCACTGGGCGGCAAGAAAGAACTGGAAGAAGGCATCAAGGTGACGGTGCTCGACACCCCTCCGGACCTTGGCCCGCAACCACGCGGCAAACCCCAAGGCGGCAAAAAACGCCCCTACAAGCGCCGTGAAGGCGATGATGA
>CAZIDQ010000108.1:0-5359 GCA_964538015.1 uncultured Marinosulfonomonas sp. | reverse complement strand
AAGGGCAGGGATGATCGTGATGGTGGTAAGCCAGCCTATAAGGGCAAAAAGAAATGGGATAGCGACGATAGCGAAAGCACCCGCACACCCTACAAGGGCAAATCCAAGTGGGATACGGGCGGGGATAAACCGGCCGCCAAGGGCAAACCAAAGTCGGCTACGAAATACGACAGCAAGCCGCGCCACAAAGAGGCGCCCAAGTCAGATTTTGCGCCGAAATTCGGGGGCGAAGCGGATGCGATGCCCAAACGCAAAGGCGGCAAGCCACGGCCCAAAAATCTGGGTGCCAATGATCGGGGTGGCGCGCGCAAACCGCGTCACAAAGACAGCGGCAAGGGCAAGTTTGCTAAGCCATCGGGCAAGAAAAAGACCTATAAACCCAAGGGCAAGTAGCAGCACGGATGCGGGGTGTATCAGCCCCGCACGGCTGTTTCTTGCGGTATTATTAGGGCGTCACGTCCTGGCCCTAAATATCATCCACCACATCCTGCCTTTGTTCACCCAGCCCTTCAATGCCCAGCGCCACCACATCTCCGGCCTTTAGGAAACGCGGCGGTTTTTGCCCCATGCCAACCCCCGGAGGGGTGCCGGTTGATATAATATCGCCCGGATGCAGGGTGAAAAACCGGCTAAGATAGCTGACCAGATGCGCAACCCCGTAGGCCATTGTCGCGGTGCTGCCGTCTTGTTTGCGAACCCCGTTCAGATCCAGCCACATTTTCAGGTTTTGCGGGTCCGGCACCTGATCGGCGGTCACCAGATAAGGGCCAACCGGCCCAAAGTTGTCACATCCCTTGCCTTTGCACCACTGCCCTTCCATTTCGATTTGAAAGGCGCGCTCGGATACATCGTTGATCACGCAATACCCTGCCACATGGTCCAGCGCGTCGGCCTTATCCACGTATTTTGCCGCCTTGCCGATGACCACGCCCAGCTCCACCTCCCAATCGGTTTTTGTCGAGCCGCGCGGCACGATGATCGGGTCATTGGGGCCGCAAATGGCGCTGATGGCTTTCATGAACAGCGCGGGTTCCGAGGGCACCTTTAGGCCGGTCTCGGCGGCGTGGTCGGAATAATTCAGGCCAATACCCATGAATTTGCTTGGCCGTCCGACACAAGCCCCAAGGCGCGGGGTGCCATCGACCTTGGGCAGGGTGGACAGGTCCAGCGACTTCAGCTGGTCCAGATTGGCCAGCACGTCACCCGCAATGTCGGCAACCACGCCCGACAAATCACGCAGGTCACCATTTTCGTCAATCGCGCCGGGCTTTTCCGCGCCGCGTTCGCCGTATCTTACCAGTTTCATGCTATCCTCCTGAAAATATTACATCCGTGTGGCTAGTGCTCAATCCTGATTATCTGCTGTAACGCCCCGCTATCCGCACCATAGATCAAAATCTCGTCCCCGTCGGTCACCACTGCATACCAGCCCTTACCCACTGTAAAACCCGTGGCGCGGGCACCTTCCGGCAAAGTTATGCTGGCAGGCAGCTCTGGCCCCGTGGATACAGGCGCGGGTTTGCTATTAATCCGCATGACAAGCAGGCCAATGATCACTACAACGCCCACAATCATTGTGCCGGTCAGGATTGTCACCAACCGGCGCAGGAATTTCAGGTTGGCCGGCTCTTCCGGCTCAAGCGGGGCGTCATTCATGGCTGAAACATCCTCTGATACAGTAACGGTCGAAATCGGGCCAAACCCGTTCCCGCGCCTTGATAAGGCGTTATCAAAGGATGTGCCAGAGGGCGCGAACCTTAGCCGTTCGCGTCTGGCCAAACTGATCGCGGCCGGCATGGTGCGCCTGAACGGGGTGGTCGAGGTGAACCAGAAGGCCAAAGTGGCCGAGGGGGATGTGGTCGAAATCACCGTTCCCGTTGCCAGCGAAAGCCATATCGAGGCCGAGGATATCCCCCTGACCGTGGTGTTCGAGGACGACGATCTGATCGTCATCAACAAGCCCGCCGGAATGGTGGTGCACCCAGCGCCGGGCACGCCAAACGGCACGTTGGTCAATGCCCTGATGCATTATTGCGGCGACCGGCTGTCCGGCGTTGGCGGCGTGGCGCGGCCCGGAATTGTGCACCGGATTGATAAGGATACGTCCGGCCTGCTGGTCGTTGCCAAATCGGATGTGGCGCATCAGGGGCTGGCGGCACAGTTTGAAAAGCACACGGTTGAACGGCGCTATCTGGCGGTGGTTTACGGCGCGCCGGATGCGTCCGACCCACGGGTGCGCGGTGTGAAGGGCGTGAATTTCGAGGCCGGAAATATCATGCGCATCACCACGCAGCTGGCGCGGCATAAAACCGATCGCCAACGACAGGCGGTGCTGTTCGGTTCGGGCCGCCATGCGGTCACGCGGTCGCGGATCATCCAGACCATCGGGGTGCCGGTGGTGGCGTCATTGATTGAATGTTGGCTGGAAACCGGCCGCACGCATCAAATTCGTGTGCATATGGCCCATGCCGGTCACAGCCTGATTGGCGATCCCACCTATGGCGGGCGGCGCAAGCTGTCGGTCAAGGCCGTAGGGGAAAAGGGGCAGGAAGCCGCGCGTGCCTTTCCACGGCAGGCACTGCATGCGGCAACATTGGGGTTCAAGCACCCTGTAAGTGGCGAAGATATGCGCTTTGAAGCGGAAATGCCCGAGGATATGGTGAAATTAGTCGCCGATCTGACACAGAAAAGCACAGTTTCGTGAGGTTTTGTCACAAATGTGGACGTTTATTCGTGGTATATTCATATCGGATTAATGAAAGCTGAATATAGGCGGTTTGCGGAAAATAATCTTGAATTCTGTAAAATCGTGACTACCTGAATGTTAACGCAATAAACATAACTGCGAAGAGGGCACTGAACTTGGGCAATTATACAAATCTTCCCGCGCCGACCCCTGAAGGGGGGTTGAACCGCTATTTGCAGGAAATCCGCAAATTCCCGATGCTGGAGCCGGAGGAAGAATACATGCTGGCCAAAAACTGGGTCGAGCATGAGGATTCCAATTCGGCGCACAAGCTGGTCACGTCACACCTGCGGCTGGCGGCTAAAATCGCCATGGGTTATCGCGGCTATGGCCTGCCCACTGCCGAGGTGATTTCCGAGGCCAACGTCGGCCTGATGCAGGCGGTGAAACGGTTTGATCCGGAAAAAGGCTTTCGTTTGGCGACCTATGCAATGTGGTGGATTCGCGCCAGCATTCAGGAATATGTGCTGCGGTCGTGGTCCTTGGTGAAACTGGGCACCACCAGCGCGCAGAAAAAACTGTTCTTCAACCTGCGCAAGGCCAAGGCGCGCATCGGTGCGCTGGAAGAAGGGGATATGCACCCCGATAACGTCAAGCGTATCGCCACAGATCTGGGGGTCACCGAAAAAGAGGTGATCTCGATGAACCAGCGGATGGCGGGCTCGGACGCCTCGCTGAACGCTGTGGTCGGCTCTGAAGGCGAAGGCACCATGCAATGGCAGGACTGGCTGGAAGACGAGAATGCCGATCAGGCTGGCGATTACGAGAAGAAGGACGAACTGGACGTGCGTCGTGAATTGCTGGTGCAGGCGATGGAAGTTCTGAATGATCGCGAAAAGGATATTCTGGAGCAGCGCCGCCTGCGTGATAAGGCCGTGACGTTGGAAGAATTGTCTGGCCAGTATGATGTGTCACGCGAACGGATCCGCCAGATCGAAGTGCGGGCGTTCGAGAAAATCCAGCAAAAGATGCGAGAACTGGCCAAGGAAAAAGGGCTGTTGGAACCGGCATAGTCCGTTCTGACGGTGAAGGTTTCGCCGCGCTAACGCGCGTCGACCCGGGCGCTGCCCCCTGACGGGGACAGCGCCCTTTTTGCCTGCGGCGCAGGTATTTTGGAAAAGAAGAAGGAAGGAGTGGCTTGCCGGGGAGGGCATTGACCCGAATCTGAATCGCGGCTATTAATTGAACAACTGTTCAATAACGCAAACGAGGCCGCCATGTTCAACGCTGTGATGAATTTTGATTTGGGTGAAGATGTAAATGCCATCCGTGACATGGTGCATCGCTGGGCGCAGGACCGGATTAAACCGATCGCCGCCGAGGTGGACGAGAAGAACGAATTCCCCAACGAGTTGTGGCGCGAATTTGGGGAACTGGGTCTGCTGGGGGTCACTACGCCCGAAGAATACGGCGGGGCGGATATGTCCTATCTGGCGCATGTTGTGGCGGTCGAGGAAATCGCGCGGGCGTCGGCCTCGGTGGCGCTGTCATACGGGGCGCATTCCAATCTGTGCGTGAACCAGATTAAAAGGAACGGCACCCAAGAGCAGAAGATGAAGTACCTGCCCAAGCTGATTTCAGGCGAGCATATCGGGGCATTGGCGATGTCCGAGGCAGGTGCCGGTTCTGACGTGGTTTCGATGAAGCTGAAGGCCGAAAAGAAGAACGGTTATTACACCCTGTCGGGCACCAAATACTGGATCACCAACGGGCCGGATGCCGATACCATCGTGGTTTACGCCAAGACTGATCCCGATGCCGGCGCACGCGGGATGACAGCTTTTATCGTGGAAACCGATGTGAAAGGATTTTCCACCAGCCCGCATTTTGACAAGCTGGGAATGCGCGGCAGTAACACCGCCGAGTTGATTTTCGATAATGTCGAAGTGCCATTTGAAAACGTGCTTGGGGATGAGGGGCGCGGGGTGGCCGTGCTGATGTCCGGTCTGGATTATGAACGCGTGGTTTTGTCGGGCATCGGCACCGGCATCATGGCCGCCTGCATGGACGAGGTGATGCCCTATATCGCCGAGCGCAAACAGTTCGGCCAGCCGATCGGGAATTTCCAGCTGATGCAGGCCAAGGTGGCCGATATGTATACGGCGATGAATTCCGCCCGCGCCTATACTTACGAGGTGGCCAAGGCCTGTGACCGCGGCGAAGTCACGCGGCAGGACGCGGCGGCCTGTGTGCTTTATGCGAGTGAGCAGGCGATGGTGCAGGCGCATCAGGCCGTGCAGGCGATGGGCGGCACGGGGTATATGAACGAAAGCACTGTTTCGCGGCTGATGCGCGATGCCAAACTGATGGAGATCGGCGCGGGCACCAGCGAGATCAGGCGAATGTTGATCGGGCGCGAGTTGATGGGGGCGATGGGGTGAAGTTAACTGTATTCGTAATGAGTATTTTTGCCACCCCGCTTTGGGCCGAGGATGGCATGGTTGAACGCTATGGCCCTGTGCTGACCCAATGCTATGCGCAGGCCGCAGATACTGCGGCAATGAAGGACTGTATTGGCGCGATGTCGGGCAACTGCATGGCCCATGAGGAGCAGGGCGAAACCACCTACGGGATGGCGACTTGCACCTCGTCCGAGACCGAGGTTTGGGATGG
>CAZIDQ010000107.1:0-9083 GCA_964538015.1 uncultured Marinosulfonomonas sp. | reverse complement strand
CCGCAACCACATCCGCATTGTCGTGATACAAGGCCCCCTCGGTCGCGGGTATCAACCCGATCCGATCGACAAACGACTGGCGCAACGCCGCAGGCAAATCTTGCCATGCCGCGCCTGTACCCCACAGGTCTGTAAACATCCGTGCTGCATCCTCGTATTGCCCTGCCTCAAAGGCTTTGGCAAAGGGCGCAACCTCTTTCTCAAACACCGCATAGGCATCCAACCCCTTGGCCGCCGCAAAGAACACTGGCTCGATCAACACCAGCGAGCGCACCAATTCGGGCCGTTCGACTGCCAATCGCAATGCCACCGTCGCCCCCAGAGAGTGACCGATCAGGGGCATCGGTTCCTTTAGTGCCCCTGCCGCCGCCGCTGTGCAAACCGCGTGATAATCCCCATTCCCGTCCCAATCCGGACTGCGCCCGTGCCCGGGAAAATCGATCCCCGCCATCGACAGATCCTCCGCCAGATACCCCGCCAACCCGCGCCACGCGTCCGAACTGGCCAGTGAACAATGCAGCATCAGCGCCCGCTGATCCCCTTTGCCCCAATGCTGCGTGTAAATCATGCGTTACCCTTGCTATGGAAAAATCGGTATCAAATCTGATAAAACCCGTTTTCTGCCCGTTTATACCTGCTGTTTTCCTTCCCCGAATCCTAGTCAGGTGGTAAGCGGTGTCAACGTTACGATTCTGTCACAAAACGCTGCATACTGGGGGCCCACTGTTATGCCGATCACATCCAAACCAATGCTAATTTCCGGCAATGCCAACCAACCACTTGCCAGTGAAATTGCCCGCTACGCAACAATGAACGGCGGTATGGACATCGCCCTGCTGGATGCGCGGGTTGAAAAGTTCAACGACAAGGAAATCTTTGTCGAGGTTTACGAAAATGTACGCGGCGAGGATATGTTCATTATCCAGCCGACATCAAACCCCGCCAATGACAACCTGATGGAATTGCTGATCATCGCCGATGCGCTGCGCCGCTCGTCCGCCGCAAGGATCACCGCCGTGATGCCCTATTTCGGCTATGCCCGTCAGGATCGCCGCACCAAGGCCCGCACGCCGATTTCCGCCAAACTGGTGGCCAATCTGATTGTCGAGGCCGGGATTCACCGCGTTTTAACGATGGACCTGCACGCCACACAGATTCAGGGGTTTTTCGATATTCCGGTGGATAACCTATACGCCTCGCCGGTGTTCGCGCTGGACATCATGCACCACTTTGGCGACCGGATGGACAAGGTGACGATCATTTCGCCCGATGTTGGCGGTGTGGCCCGTGCCCGTGATCTGGCACAACGGATCGGCAGCGGCCTGTCGATCGTGGACAAACGCCGCTCCAAACCCGGCGAAATCGCCGAGATGAAAGTGATCGGCGATGTCGAGGGCCAGATCTGTATCATCGTCGATGATATTTGCGATACGGCGGGCACTTTGTGCAAAGCCGCCGAAGTATTGATCGAACATGGCGCAAGCGAAGTGCACTCCTATATCACCCACGGCGTGTTGTCCGGCCCTGCGGTTGAGCGGATCGAAAATTCGGTGATGAAGCACTTGGTCATCACCGATTCAATCGAGGCCACGCAGCCCGTCAAAGATGCGCGCAAAATCCGCATCGTGCCCTCGGCTCCGCTGTTTTCGCAAGCCATTCTGAACACTTGGGAGGGCACCTCGGTGTCTTCGCTGTTTGATGTGAATACGCTAAAGCCGCTGTATAAAGGCAGCAAATGGGGCCAGAAAGTCTAGCGGCTATTCCAGCACCCAGTCATCGTCATCCTTGACCTCGCCAAAGGCGATCCAGTCGGCCCGCGCGCGTGCAATCCGTGTGTCACCCCATGTGCGAAACACCAGCGCAAAGCCTTCGGGGTTGACCATTTCGGCGAAAATATCGGCGCGCTGGTTGGTAGCTTTGTCAAAATCCCACAAGGATAGACCGACCTGCACCATTGGCGCACTGGAAAATGGCTCGTCAAATTCGATCACTTTGCGAAATTCGCGCGGGCCTTCACCGGTCCACATCACGCCGTCATGCTGATAATCCGAAAACAGCATGACCGAGCCATTTTCGACCCCCAACAACCGGCTGCGCAATTTTCTCATCAAACCCTCTTAAAATCGATTTCAGCAAGAATACCTAAGAACAAATTAAACCTAACATTTTAATAAAGCGTGTCCAATCCAATTGAACTCACCCGGCGATTGAAACACATTTGCCATCGCAAGCATTGCCACAGACTGCCTGCTTAACACCCAACCCAGAATAGACAGGATACATCCTAACCAAAAGAAAAAGGCCCCGAGAAACTCGGGGCCTAAATCGCTAATCTAGTTTGCAAGAACAGGTGTTTATTCCATATCCTCAAGCAATTGCGCCATATCGGCTACCAGCTTCTCGGCGGCGCTTTTGTCCTCGTCACCGGCTTTTTCGGCCTGTTCGCGGGCAAATGTATACGCGCCTTCCAGATCGGCCTTTTTGACCTCGGAACCGACATGTGCCTGCTCGGCCAGAACCGAAACGCCTTCGGGTGTGATTTCAACGAAACCGCCGGTTACGACGAAATCCGCTTCACCTTCGGGGCCGTTCACCTTGACCACGCCGGGGCGCAGGGTGGTGATGACGGGGGCGTGGTCGGGCAACACTGTCATGTCACCCTCGGCGCCCGGAAGCATAACCTCGGCTGCCTGAAGCGACGCAAGGCTGCGTTCAGGCGAGACCAGATCGAATTGCATAGTGTCAGCCATTGGCCAAACTCCTTAAGCTGCGTCCGCGGCCATTTTCTCGGCTTTGGCAACCACGTCCTCGATGCCGCCAACCATATAGAAGGCGCCTTCGGGCAGGTGGTCATATTCGCCGGCCACAACAGCCTTGAACGATGCAATCGTATCTTCCAGAGGCACCTGAATACCGTCAGAACCGGTGAATACTTTGGCAACGTCGAATGGCTGCGACAGGAAGCGCTGGATTTTACGCGCACGGGCCACGGCCAGTTTGTCTTCTTCCGACAATTCGTCCATGCCCAGAATGGCGATGATATCCTGAAGCGACTTATAACGCTGCAGAACCTGCTGAACGTCAGTGGCCACTGTGTAATGCTCTTCACCAACCAAGGCCGGGTCAAGCAGACGCGAGGTGGAGCCCAGCGGATCCACAGCAGGGTAGATGCCCAGCTCGGAAATCGCACGGTCCAGAACGGTTGTCGCATCAAGGTGGGCGAACGATGTTGCCGGTGCAGGGTCGGTAAGGTCATCCGCAGGCACATAAATCGCCTGAACCGATGTAATCGAGCCAGCTTTGGTCGATGTAATCCGTTCCTGCATGGTCCCCATGTCGGTGGCCAGTGTCGGCTGATAGCCCACAGCAGAAGGAATACGGCCCAGCAGCGCCGAAACCTCGGAACCAGCTTGGGTAAAGCGGAAGATGTTATCAACAAAGAACAGCACATCAGCGCCGGTTTCATCGCGGAACTGCTCGGCCAGTGTCAGACCGGACAGGGCAACACGCATACGCGCACCGGGAGGTTCGTTCATCTGGCCGTAAACCAGCGCAATTTTGCTTTCTTCCAGATTGTCGGGAACGATAACGCCCGATTCAATCATCTCGTGGTAAAGGTCGTTACCTTCACGGGTCCGTTCGCCAACACCGGCAAACACGGACACACCCGAGTGCACCTTGGCGATGTTGTTGATCAGTTCCATGATCAGAACGGTTTTACCAACGCCGGCACCGCCAAACAGACCAATCTTACCACCCTTGGTGTAGGGGGCCAGCAGGTCGATCACTTTGATGCCTGTGATCAGGATTTCGGCTTCTGTGGACTGGTCGGCAAAATCAGGTGCTTCCTGGTGGATCGCACGGGTTGCCTTGTGGCCTACGGGGCCTTTTTCGTCCACTGGCTCGCCGATCACGTTCAGGATGCGGCCCAGTGTTTCTTTGCCAACCGGCATCGAAATAGGCTCGCCCAAATCGGTTACGGGTTCGCCGCGAACCAGACCTTCGGTCCCGTCCATCGCAATACAGCGCACGGTGTTTTCACCCAGATGCTGTGCGACTTCCAGAATCAGCTTCTTGCCGTTGTTTTTCGTTTCTACCGCGTTCAGAATGTTGGGCAGATCACCCGTAAAATGAACGTCGACGACGGCGCCGATCACCTGTGTGATCTTACCGGTTGCTTTCGCTTTTGCCATGTCGTTTCTCCGCGTTTCTAGAGTGCTTCCGCACCCGAAATAATTTCGATAAGCTCGTTGGTGATGATCGCCTGACGCGAGCGGTTGAATTCGATCGTCAGCTTGTCGATCATTTCGCCCGCATTGCGCGTTGCGTTATCCATTGCCGACATCCGCGCGCCTTGCTCGGACGCACCATTTTCCAGCAGAGCCGAAAAAATCTGTGTCGCCACACCACGAGGCAGAAGATCCTTCAGGATTTCGTCCTCGCCGGGCTCGTAATCGTAAACCGTGCCGGCTTCGTCGTCGGCGGTTGCCTCGAACGATGCGGGAATGATTTGCTGCTCGGTGGGGTTCTGCAGCGCAACGTTTACAAATGTGTTGTAGAAAATTGTTGCTACATCAAATTCGCCATCGTCAAACCGGCTCAGAACATCGCGGGCAATTTCATGCGCGTTGGCATAACCAATCCGCTTGATCCCCGACAGATCCACATGGTTCAGCGTTATATCGCCGTACTCACGCTTTAACTGGTCACGGCCTTTTTTGCCAACCGTGATCATTTTCACCGTTTTGCCCGCCGCCTTCAGCTTAACCGCTTTGGCGCGCGCCATGCGAACGATGGACGAGTTAAACCCGCCACAAAGCCCGCGTTCACCGGTCATCACGATCAACAGTTGCACCTGATCCGACCCGCTGCCAGCCAGCAGCTTGGGTGCGGATTCAGAATCACCAACAGAGGCTGCCAAACCGCCCAGAACAGCATTCATACGTGCTGTATAGGGGCGGCCGTCTTCGGCTGCTTCCTGCGCGCGGCGAAGTTTCGCCGCGGCAACCATTTGCATGGCTTTGGTGATCTTGCGCGTGTTCTTGACGCTTCCGATCCGGTTTTTTAGGTCCTTAAGATTTGGCATGTACCAATTCCTATCCCTTAAGCCACTAGGTTATGCGAAATCCGCTGCGAAGGCATCAAGCGCCGCTTTGATCTTGTCTTCGATCTCACCTTTGATCTTTGGATCTTTTTCGGTGATTTCAGCCAGCAGATCAGCGTTTTTCTGACGCAGATGGGCCAGCAGACCTTCTTCAAAACGGCCAACTTCCTTGACGGCGATGCCATCTAGATAGCCTTTGGTGCCCGCATAGATCACCAGCACGATTTCAGCGTTGGTCAGCGGCGAATACTGCGGCTGTTTCATCAGCTCGGTCAGACGCGCCCCGCGGTTAAGCATGGCTTGCGTTGCCGCATCCAGATCAGAACCGAACTGGGCAAAGGCCGCCATCTCGCGATACTGGGCCAATTCCAGTTTAACCGGACCGGCGACAGATTTCATCGCGTTTGTTTGTGCAGAAGACCCAACACGCGAAACCGACAGACCTGTGTTCACAGCAGGGCGGATGCCTTGGTAAAACAGTTCGGTTTCAAGGAAGATCTGGCCATCGGTGATCGAAATCACGTTGGTCGGAATAAACGCCGAAACGTCGCCGCCCTGTGTTTCAATGATCGGCAGCGCGGTCAGCGAACCCGAACCGAAATCTTCGTTCAGCTTCGAGGAGCGTTCCAGCAGTCTTGAGTGCAGATAGAAAACGTCGCCAGGATAAGCTTCACGTCCAGGCGGACGACGCAGCAGCAGCGACATCTGACGATAAGACACCGCTTGTTTGGACAGATCATCATAGATGATCAGTGCGTGGCGGCCGTTGTCGCGGAAATGCTCGGCCATCGCGGTGGCGGCATAGGGTGCCAGAAACTGCATTGGCGCAGGATCAGAAGCGGTCGCGGCCACAATGGTTGTGTATTCAATCGCGCCGGTTTCTTCCAGCTTCTTCACCAGCTGTGCAACGGTCGAACGCTTCTGGCCGATCGCAACATAGATGCAATACAGCTTGTCGTATTCGTTTTCGGCGGCATCGTTATACGATTTCTGGTTCAGGATCGTATCCAGCGCCACAGCGGTTTTACCTGTCTGGCGGTCACCAATGATCAGCTCGCGCTGGCCACGGCCAATCGGGATCATCGCGTCAACCGATTTCAGGCCGGTTGCCATCGGCTCGTGAACCGATTTGCGCGGGATAATGCCCGGTGCCTTTTGGTCGGCAATCGCGCGTTTCTTGGTTTTGATCGGGCCTTTGCCGTCGATCGGGTTGCCCAGACCGTCCACAACGCGACCCAGCAGTTCGTCCCCGACAGGAACGTCCACAATCGCCTTGGTCCGCTTGACTGTGTCACCTTCTTTGATGTCACGGTCCGACCCGAAGATAACAACACCCACGTTGTCGGCTTCAAGGTTCAGCGCCATCCCGCGGATACCACCGGGGAATTCAACCATTTCGCCGGCCTGGATGTTGTCCAGACCGTAGACCCGCGCAATACCATCCCCAACGGACAGCACACGGCCTACTTCGGCCATTTCGGCCTCTTTCCCAAAGTTTTTAATCTGGTCCTTTAGGATCGCAGAAATTTCGGCTGCTTGGATGCCCATTATCCGACCTCTTTCATTGCATTCTGGAGGTTACCGAGCTTGGATTTGATCGACGTGTCGATCATCTTCGAGCCCACTTTAACGATTAATCCGCCTATGAGTGATTCATCGACGGAGGATTTGATAATAACGTCCTTGCCCACGCTGGCCTTCAGCGTTTTAGCAAGGCTGTCACTCTGTGCTTTGGTCAGTTTCTTGGCAGAGACGACCTCGGCTGTAACTTCGCCCTTTTCGTCGGCAATCAGCTTGCGCAGACTTTCTACCAGTTGCGGCAGAACGAAAAGACGGCGGTTTCCAGCCATCAGGCCCAGCGTGTTTTTCACGACGGGCGAGAGTTTCATTTTGGTTGCAATCGCCGTGATCGCCTTACCCTGCTGTTCGCGGGTATAGATCGGCGAATTGATCAGCGCCATTAGGTCGTCGCTGTCGGCAAGAGCGGCATCAAGGGTATTCACATCCCCTTCAAGCGCTTTCAGTTTCTTGCCGTCCTTGGCCAGATCAAAAAGTGCCGTCGCATAACGCGCGGCGATGCCGGATGAGATAGAAGCTGGTTCAGACACGTCCGCCCTTCCACTGTCAAAACGTCCCCTTATTATTTGTGATAGTTTTCACAAGGGACAGCCAAGGCACATACGAACGCATGTGCCGAATTTCGTGCAGGGTGTAGCAGAGGTGTTTTGTTGTCGCAACAGTGGATACGCGCAAAAGGCAAACTCAATCCCCAGTAAAATTAGGGATTTAGCCGGTATGCGTCACAATGTGGCGAAAAAATATGTTGGATATGCGGGGATTCAAGGGGGAAGCGGGCGAATCTTTTGGGGAACCCGATGATCCAATCAAATTCTAAGAATCCATACTAATCACAGAATACCCAAATGCTCAGGCCTTTATTAAGGGCAATCTTACAGAATACGGCGAGTTTGGAAAATAATAAAAGTGTGTGCGGATGGGCAAGGGACTGTTTTTCGATTTCTTCAATTTCTGCAATCAAACCTTGCAATTCCTGGCACCCGAATTTTGTATCTCCGTAATAGTCCGAAAACCGCATCACCAAAGGGTAAGTATTTTGAACACGCTTAACCTGGGCGAACATAAATTCATGTTCCTTGAACTCAAGAGAGAAACTTGGCGCTACTGAACCCGCTTCTTGGGCGTATTTGGCAAGGTAGAAATCTAGCGCCATTTCCCTTTTCTTTCCCTTATACTTACACCCTCAAACCGGCTTCGCCTCGGGCGCCCGCACCCCGTCCAGTATCCGCAAGGGCCGTCTGACGGCCTCGCTCAGCCCCGGGCGTTTTGGGGCCGGTATCTGTTTGCTGACCTCGACCATCAGCACCCCGCCCGCCACCATGGTCGGAATGCGCCGCCCCGCCTTTTCCCAGAAATTCCCCGTCCGCAGCCAGAACCTTTTCTGCGACGGCGGGGTATAGAGCGCACCGATGTGGCGTTCGGGGATCAACCCGTGGCTTTTTAACTGCGCCTCGAGCTGACCCAGACTGTAAGGGTGGCCATAGCCAAACGGCGTGCGGTCACTGCGCGCCCACAGGCCCACGCGGTTGGGCACCACAAACAGCCCACGCCCCCCCGGCCCCAGCACACGGTAACATTCCTGTAGCAAATCCCAAGGGTGTTCGCTGGTTTCCAGCCCGTGCATCACCACCAGTTTGTCCACCGATCCGGTTTCCAGCGGCCACATGGTTTCCTCGCACAGAACGGCGACGTTTTTCATCCCCATCGGCCAGGCCATCACCCCCTGCGGCCCCGGCATCAATCCGGTCACACGGCGGGCATCCTTTAGGAACGGGCGCAGCAACGGCACGGCAAAGCCAAAACCGACAACGGTTTGCCCTTTGGCCTCGGGCCACAGTTCCACCACGCGGTCCCGCACGGCCCGCTGCGCCGCACGGCCCAGCGCCGAGCGGTAGTAAAAGGCTTTCAGGTCAAGCACATCAAGGTGCATATGCGGGAACTCGTGTTGGTTTTGTTGGTCAGACCATAGCCGATTTGCACGAAAATGCCACGGCTTATGCGATCAGCACGGCCTCGGCCTTTAGCAGTTTCATCAGCACCTTCAGGGAACGCTCATAAACCTCGCCCTCAGCCAGTTTTCCATCACCAAACTGATCCTGCGCCGCCGCCACCATCACTTCCGGCCCCATCAACAGCCGTGGCCGGAACGGAGTCATCGCCAACCGCAACGCATATTGCGCCCGCGCGCCCCCTGCCCGTCCGGCAGCAGCGGATATCAGCGCCACCGGCTTGCCCTTCCACGGCGCGCCTTCGGTGCGGCTGACCCAGTCCAGCGCGTTTTTCAACACGCCGGAGAAGGATTGATTATATTCCGGCGTTGAAATCACCACGGCATCGGCCGCCACTATCTGCTCGGCCAGCACCTGCACCTTGGCGGGAATGCCCTCGGCATCCTCAACAT
>CAZIDQ010000106.1:3593-9112 GCA_964538015.1 uncultured Marinosulfonomonas sp. | reverse complement strand
GCGGTCTTCGGCCAGCAACAGCGGTCCGTCAAGGTCTGTATAGGCCACGCCCTGCGCGATCAAGGTGGCAGGGGCCATCGCCAGCGATGATCCCACCATGCAACCGACCATCACGCCGTAACCTTCGGCTTCGGCAGCTTGCCGCAGGGCAATCGCTTCGGTCAACCCGCCGGTTTTGTCCAGCTTGATGTTGACGATATCGTATTTGCCCTTCAGCGCGGGCAGGCTGGCGCGGTCATGGCAGGCCTCGTCGGCGCAAACGGGAACGGGGCGATCCATGCCGATCAGGGCGTCGTCGTCGCCTGCGGGCAACGGTTGTTCCACCAGCCCGACCCCAAGGCGCACCAGATGCGGGGCAAGTTCGGCGTAAACCTCGGCAGACCAGCCCTCGTTCGCGTCAATAATGATGCGGGATTTCGGCGCACCGGCGCGCACCGCTTCCAGCCGCGCCATATCGTCCGGCGTGCCCAGCTTGATCTTCAGCAGGGGGCGAAAGGCATTCTTTGCCGCCTGTTCCTGCATCTTATCCGGTGTGTCCAGCGACAGGGTATAGGCGGTGATTTCGGGTTTCGGGGCAGGTAGACCCGCCAGTTCCCAAACCCGTTTACCGGCCTTTTTCGCCTCCAGATCCCACAGGGCACAATCCACAGCGTTGCGGGCGGCACCCGGGGACAACGCATCCTGCAATTGCGCGCGGGTGACATCCGCAGGCAACCCTTTGATTTCGGCCGTGACACTGTCCAGCGTTTCGTCATAGCGAGCATAGGGCACACATTCACCCCAGCCGGTCACGCCATCGTGCGTGACGCGGATTGTCAGCACCTTGGCCTCGGTCCGCGAGCCGCGCGAGATGGTGAACACCTGCGCCAGTTTGAACACATCGGGGGTGACAGTAATCGTCATTGCGTACTCCTATAGACAGGACAGCCCCTTGCGGGCGAAACCTCGCCCGCAAGATTGCTCAAAGGTGGGTCAAACACCAGCCTAAATTGCGTCCAGCGCATCCACCAGACGACCGGCACCCTGACGGAACGGATCAACTGCAGGCAACCCCATGCGTTTTTCGACCTCTTGCAGATAGGACAGCGCCTGATCCTCGTCAAAATGCTGGGTGTTCACCGAAACACCGGCCACCTGACATTTCGGGTTCACCACGCGGGCCAGCGGCAGGGCGGTATCGCGCAGCTGCTCCAATGTGGGCAGGGAATAATCCGGCAGGCCGCGCATATGGGTGCGGGTCGGTTCATGCGCCAAAATCAGCGCATCGGGCTGACCACCGTGGATCAGCGCCATTGTCACACCGGAATAAGAGGCATGGAACAGGCTGCCCTGCCCCTCGATATGATCCCAGTGATCATCGTCATTATCGGGCGTCAGATATTCCACCGAACCGGCCATGAAATCGGCGATCACCGCATCCAGCGGCACCCCGTGACCCGTAATCAGAATGCCGGTCTGGCCGGTTGCGCGGAAGGTCGACTTCATACCGCGTTTGTTCATTTCGGCATCCATCGCTAGCGCCGTATACATCTTGCCCACCGAACAATCAGTGCCAACCGCCAGCACCCGCTTGCCCCTGCGTTTCTTGCCGTTGGCAATCGGATACCCCACCGAAGGCACCCGCACGTCATGCAACGTTCCACCAAAGGTCTGCGCCGCGGCCACCAGCGGTCCTTCGTCGCGCAGCAGATTGTGCAACCCGCTGGCAATATCCAGCTCCAGTTCCAGCGCCTTTACCATCACATCACGCCAGCTGTCGGAAATATGGCCGCCGCGATTGGCCACGCCAATCACCACAGTTTTTACGCCGGCCGCCTTGGCCTCTTTCAGCGTCATATCCGTCAGGCCAAGGTCAGCGCCACAGCCCTCCATCCGGAACTGACCCAGCGCATTTTCAGGCCGCCAGTCTTTAATGCCCTGGGCCACTTTGGCTGCCAATTGGTCCGGCGCGTCGCCGAGAAAAAGAAGATACGGTGTTTCGATCATGATTCTGCCCCTGAAAAAATTCCTTGATGATAATGCGGGATCATCTGCGAAAATGGTTTGCAATAAACACTTACCGCGGGGTTATTTTTCGAAGATTCCATCTTATTTATTGATTATATTCGCGGATACTTCGCCACCAAGCACCACTACCCAAGATTCCTCCGGCCATGCCGCCATTCCGCGAACCCCGCACATTTTCCCACCTTGCAGGCGGTCACGCACTATAATATCAAAACCGCAACGCAATCCGAAACATCATTACGCACAGGTCCCATCATGAGCTTTCGTCTTCAACCCACCGCCCCTGCCCGTCCCAACCGCTGCCAATTGTTCGGCCCCGGCTCGCGCGTGGCATTGTTTGAAAAAATGGCAGCCTCGGATGCCGATGTGATCAACCTTGATCTGGAAGACAGCGTTGCGCCCTCGGACAAGGACAGCGCCCGCCAGAACGTGATCAAAGCCATCAGCGATGTTGACTGGGGCACCAAAACCCTAAGTGTGCGGATCAACGGGCTGGACACGCCTTACTGGTATCGCGATGTGGTGGATCTGCTGGAACAGGCGGACGAGCGGCTGGACCAGATCATGATCCCCAAGGTCGGTTGTGCCGCCGACATCTATGCCGTGGACGCATTGGTCACAGCGATTGAAACCGCCAAAGGGCGCAGCAAAAAGATCAGCTTTGAAGTGATCATCGAATCCGCTGCTGGCATTGCCCACGTCGAGGAAATCGCCGCCGCCTCGCCCCGCCTGCAAGCGATGTCGCTGGGCGCCGCCGATTTCGCCGCCAGTATGGGCATGCAAACCACCGGCATCGGTGGCACGCAAGAAAACTATTACATGGCGCATGAGGGCGCAAAATACTGGTCCGATCCGTGGCACTGGGCACAGGCGGCCATCGTCGCGGCGTGTCGCACCCACGGGGTGTTGCCGGTGGACGGGCCGTTCGGGGATTTCTCGGATGACGAAGGGTTCATCGCACAGGCAAAACGCTCGGCCACTCTGGGCATGGTCGGCAAATGGGCGATCCACCCCAAACAGATCGTATTGGCCAATCAGGTCTTCACCCCATCCGAGGAACAGGTAAAAGAAGCCCGCGAAATCATCAAAGCGATGGAACAAGCCAAAGCCAACGGCGAAGGTGCCACCGTCTACAAAGGTCGCCTTGTTGACATTGCCAGCATCAAACAGGCCGAAGTCATCGTCCGCCAATCAGAAATGATCAGCGGCTAACTTCTTCTTTTCACAAATACCTGCGCCGCAGGCATCCCGAGACCCCTTCATGGGGCCGAGATATAAAGCGCCGCGTCAGCGGCTCCATTACGATGCGGCCACACGCGGCGCTTTATTGATCACACCAGCGGCACACAAATATCTGTAAGCAATTCATCTGGTGAAACCTGCATTGGGTCGTTCAGATAAACCTCGAAACTGGGCGCATCGCGAAACTCTTCGCCCGAATTGGGCAACCATTCCCCATACATATATTCATACGCCGCATTCAGCCCCGCATAAGGCCCTTTGTAGTGCATCACGGCCATACGTCCATCCGGCACTGGCACATCCTGCAGGTTTTCGGGCATGTCAAAATCGCTGTCCACGATCACACCCGCATGGCTGTTCAAATCCTTTGGCGCGACAGTGGTTGGATCATCGTAATAAATTCCCAGCATCCCTTGTGCTTGCGGCCATAAGTTGCGGGCAGAAAAAACGCTGCAAACTTTCTGAAACGCCCCGCCTATATCGGGATAGGGACCTTTGTGCGCCATAGCGGCCAGACGACGAGGGGGTTCAGTTTTTATTTCAACGGGAAACACGGGATATTCTCCTTTTCTGATTTGCAAAAACGGCGACGTCAGATCACCGCGCTTACGGAACTTGCCGGGGGACATGCCGAACACTTCGCCAAAGGCACGAGTGAAGCTTTGCGCCGACGGATAGCCGCTGCGCTTTGCCACCTCGGCCACGGGATCATCTGTTTGCACCAGCCAGCACGCCGCCCGATGCAACCGGATACGCCGCGTGGCCTGCGCACAGGTTTCGCCGGTCATCGCGTGAAACACGCGGTGCCAGTGAAACCGGCTCATCGCGGCCACATCCGCCAGCTTGTCCAGTGACAGATCACCTGCCGGATTAGCGTGGATGTATTCCAACACCCGCATCAGACGTTTTTCATATGAACCGACCATGTTGCCCCCGAACTAATTCCTGAAATCATCTTGGCACGGGTGGATTTAACAAATCTTGCCATATTGCCCCCGTTGCAAATCCCGCCCCGCACCGTCATATATCACAACAACAAGAACTTCGGAGAGACCCATGGCAAACTACCTCGAATTTGAAAAACCGCTGGCAGAGATCGAAAGCAAGGCCGAAGAGCTGCGCGCCATGGCCCGCGCCAACGAGGAAATGGATGTCGAGAAAGAAGCCGCCGCGCTGGACAAAAAAGCCGCCGATCTGCTGAAGGATCTCTACAAAGACCTGACCCCGTGGCGCAAATGCCAGGTGGCCCGCCACCCCGACCGGCCCCACTGCAAAGACTACATCGAAGCCCTGTTCTCCGAATACACTCCGCTGGCCGGGGACCGTAATTTCGCTGACGACCACGCCGTGATGGGTGGCTTGGCCCGTTTGGGCGACACGCCTGTCATGGTGATCGGGTTGGAAAAAGGGTTCGACACCAAAACCCGGATCGAGCGAAATTTCGGCATGGCCCGCCCCGAAGGTTACCGCAAGGCAATCCGCCTGATGGAACTGGCCGACAAGTTCGGCCTGCCGATCATCACGCTGGTCGATACCCCCGGTGCATACCCCGGCAAAGGTGCCGAAGAACGCGGCCAATCCGAGGCCATCGCGCGCTCCACCGAGAAATGTCTGCAAGTCAAAGTGCCGCTGATTTCGGTGATCATCGGCGAAGGTGGCTCGGGTGGTGCTGTGGCACTGGCCACGGCCAACCGTTTGCTGATGCTGGAACATTCGGTTTACTCGGTGATCAGCCCCGAGGGCTGTGCTTCGATCCTGTGGAAAGACGCCGAGAAGATGCGCGAAGCCGCCGAGGCCCTGCGCCTGACCGCGCAGGATTTGAACCAGTTGGGTGTGGTTGACGTGATCGTCAAGGAACCCGTCGGCGGTGCACAACGCGACCGCAGCGCAGCAATCGAAGGTGTCGGCAAGGCCCTGAAGGCAACACTGAAAGAGCTGGCAAAGAAAAAGCCGAACGCATTGGTCAAGGATCGTCGCCAGAAATTCCTGTCGATCGGGTCCAAAGGTTTAGCGGCCTAAACAGCCCGATTAGCCGTAGGTTTTCGCATGCACTCTGTCGGGCCGCTCCAGATGCGGCACGGCGCCAAATTGCGTCAGGTGCAATTCATCGCCCAGCAGTTCGAATTTGTGAACCGAGGTGTTCATCACCCGCAGGAACAGTTTGGTCTTTTTCACCATATCCAGCCCCAGCGCAATCGCCGACAGCGTGGCAATCACACCGGTTGAGGTGACCAGAACTGTGCGCCCATCCTGCCCCGCCGCGTTGTGCA
>CAZIDQ010000106.1:0-3493 GCA_964538015.1 uncultured Marinosulfonomonas sp. | reverse complement strand
GTCTGCATCTGTCGCTTCATGTCGCCCGAAATGATCCGGTCAAACGGCGCCACATCACGTAGGGTTTCACCCAACCACTGCGCCTGTTGATGGCCAAGGTCGCTTAGGCTGTCATAGCTTGCCTCGTCCTGCGCGCCCGTCTGGGCCTGCCCGTGGCGGATCAGGGTCAGTTCTACCACAGTGTTTCCTTTGCGCGGGCGGCCCAGCTTTGGTCATAAGTTGCGCCGTCAAATTCACCCGAGGTCATTTCCCGCAACATATCGCCCACCGTTGGCAGGCCTTCGGATAAATCGCCATCCGCCCAAAGACCGGCCCGCATCACGGCGCGCGCGCATTGGGAATAGATTTCGGCAATCTTGATGATGATCACCGAGCGCGGCCGCTTGCCGTTCTTTTCAAACCGCGCACACATATCGGCATCAAGGGTGATCCGCGCACGGCCATTCACCCGTACCACACTGTCGGAACCGGCCACCATAAACATCAGCGCGATACGGTCGTCCGCCACCAGATTGCGCAGGGTATCCATGCGGTTATTGCCACGCCAATCCGGCAGGGCCAGCGTGTGTTCGTCCAGTTCCTGCACCACCGGCCCAACGTCACCACGGGGCGAGCCGTCAACGCCATCCGGCCCCACAGTAGAAACCACACAAAACCGGCTGCGCATGATCCACGCACGATAAGTAGGCGTCATCTGGTGCGCCACCTTGACCAGTGCCGCCTGTGCCGGTTGCCCGTATAACGCCTCTAGTTCCTCGATACTGTCGATGTAATCCATGCGCTATCCTTCCGGCACAAATCCTGCTTCGGCCATCAACCGATCCGATGCAGTTTCGATCACCTGTTCCAGTTCGGCCATGAATTCATCGCGCGGTTTACCGGCCTTGATGCGCGGCAAAAATTCCAACACCGCCACACCGGGTTTGCGGTAAACCCCGCGTTTGGGCCAGAACACCCCGACGTTGGTGGCCGCCGGAACACAATCCATGCCGGTTTGTTCATACAACAGCCCTGTGCCGATTTTATAGGGCGCCTTAACCCCCGGTGCGGTGCGCGTGCCCTGGGGATAAATCATCAATTGCCCCGGCAAATGCTTGCCGCTTTCCACATCCGCTTTCATCTTGGTGATCGCCTTGCCGCGCTTGCCACGGTTCACCGGCACATTCCCCATGCGCGATCCGAAAAAGCGAAACACCGGCAGGTAATGCAGTTCACGTTTGATAATCACACGCGGTTGCCATGCGACGCTGATAATCAGGATCACATCCAGAAATGATTGATGTTTTGAGGCGATCAGACAGGCATCCTTCGGAATTTCACCGCGGACTTCGGTTTTTAGCCCGGTCATCCATGCCAATGACCAGCGCACATAGCGGGCATAGTTTTTGACATAGGCATAAACCGCCTTGCGACTGAACAAGGCAAAGGGAAAATAGACCAGCGCCATAAGCGGCAAGGCCAGATACATCTGCGCTGCAAAAATCAGGCTGCGTAGCCACTGGATCGCATATCTCATCAGGTTAGCTCCTTCAAACTGCGCAAGGCTGCAGTGCGCGTGGCCCAAAACGCCACAATTGCCGCCAATGGGGGTATGACAAAGGGCCATAGCCAATGCCACCCCTGAAAGCCAAGCCCGGTAAGAAATCCACCGGCTTCGGATGCGCTGGGCAGGAATGCCACGGCCACCATCCCCGCCGTTGTTCCAATCAAAGCCCCCGTCAAAGCCCGCAGGGTAAACCTGCGCACAAAGGCCCGCGCGATAAAGGTATCCATCGCCCCGACCAGTCGCAGAACGCTGATCACCTGTGCATTGGCGGCCAGTGCTGCGTTGGCGGCCAATGTGATCATTGCGCCCGTTGCCAGCGCTATCAGCAGGATTGACAACAAGCCGATAAACCGTAACCGCTCCGCTGCCTTGACCAGCGGTTTGCGCCAGCGGGTGTGATCATCCAGAACCGCACCGGGTGCTTCAGCGGACAGGCGCAAACGCAAACCGTCCGAGTCATACCCCGAAGCATCCTCGACCACCTCGATCAACTGTGGCACAGGCAGGTTTTCAATCGGCAGGTCGGGGCCGAACCACGGTTCTAGCAATTTGCGCTGCTCCTCTTGCGAAAGCGCCTTGGCGCTGGCTATTCCTGTTGTGGTGCGCAACACATCCAACGCCGCGCGTGTCTGCGCATCCATCTGCCCGGCCGGTGCCGATATCCGCACGGTCGAGGACCGCGCCAGTTCCGACGCCCAGCGGTCCGCCAGACGTCCGGTCGCCAGCGACAATGCCAACGCGAACACTGCCAAAAACGCCATCGCGGCGGATGTAAACAACGTCAGCGTGGCGGTATAACCGCTGGGTGGCACCACCTGATTTGCCTGACTGTCGCCTTTCAGCAAAATCGCCAGATTCGAGACCTTAATTTTCACAAATCCGCCCCCGCCAGTTGCAACTGCCTGTTGCTGATCCGTAACACCCGCGCATTCACCTGCGACTTGGCTGAACGGATCAAATTCAGATCGTGGGTGGCGATCATGATGGTTTTCCCCATCCGGTTCAGCTCAACCAGTAGAGACAGTAACCGCTTGGACATTTCCCAATCCACGTTGCCTGTAGGTTCGTCCGCCAGCAACACATCCGGTGACATGATCACCGCACGGGCCAGTGCCGCGCGTTGGCGTTCCCCACCCGACAATTCCGCCGGTAATGCATCCGCCCGATCCCCCAGCCCGACCCATGACAAAAGGTCATGCAAATTGGCCTCTTCAGCGCTGGTATCGCGCCCGGAAACCTTTAAAGGCAAGGAAACATTGGCTGATAGCGGCAAATGTTCCAGAAATTTGCAGTCTTGATGTACCACCCCGATCCGTTGTCGATTACGGGCAATTTCATCGCGATCCATGGTACGGGTGTCGCGGCCAAAAACCTGTACCAAACCAGACGTCGCCGCCAGTTCCATATAGCATAATTTCAGGAAAGTTGTTTTGCCTGCACCCGATGGACCGGTCAGAAAATGAAACGACCCCGGTGCCAACTTTAGCGATATATCGGATAGCAACTCGGCCCCGCCATAACTGTACGCCGCATTTTGAAGCTCGATCACACTCTGCCCTTTCGTAACGAATTAGCGACAGTTGTGCCTAAGATTGTATAATGTTTCAATGGCGAGAACGCTCAAAATGATTGATCTTCGCCAATCCCTTGATACAACAGCAATAGTTAACTGATTGCAGGAGGTCGCAACAAGCGGCCATTGTGGGGACAAACATGCGATTAATATGCCCAAATTGCGATGCGCAATACGAGGTGGACGATAGCGTCATTCCCAAGGACGGGCGTGATGTCCAGTGTTCCAGTTGTGGACAGACTTGGTTTCAGAAATCGGCTGCGCAAATGGTAGCCGACGGAGAAATTCCTGAAACTGTGGAGCCGCCCACCCCCGCAGAAGAACCGGCCCCCGAGCCAGAAGCCAGCATCGATAGCGAAGATCTGGCCGAGGCA